>CATWBR010000417.1 GCA_958349075.1 uncultured Clostridium sp. | reverse complement strand
ATATCAAAATGTTTAGTATAATATCAGAGGTGCTGTAGCAGGTAACATCTGCTGCATCTGAAATATGGAGATGTACCCAAGTGGCTGAAGGGTCCGCACTCGAAATGCGGTAGGTCGGGTAACCGGCGCGAGGGTTCAAATCCCTCCATCTCCGTTATATAGCGGTAATCTGTCTGTGAGGCACAGAGGTTATCGACATTCAAAAAAAGCTGCGTTGCGGTTCTGTGGATACAGAAGCGGGATGCAGCTTTTTTTGTGGATAACTTTATGGTTTACACTTTCGTGAGACAAACATGTTACAAGATGAGGAAAGCGGAATGAATGGAAAAATCTGGTCAATAATCTATCATATGGGGGAAGGCCGTAACCAGTACCGATCCGCTCAGAAAAACAGGCAATGCCACAGAATACCCCTGCGGCATTACCTGCCAGCTACCTGATACCGGCGAAATTCTGATACTTAAGTTTTCTGCCGTTACCGGTATCCGGGCGTCAGTTTTCACCTTCCGCCACGATCTCTTCCAATACTTTGATTAAATCAAAGATACTATCCAACCGGACATTGCGTTCCAGAATCGAATTTTTCAAATCAACAGACAGTGATTCGAATTTTTCCTGGACTGCCGGAGCTACATAGGATGCCATATTATCACCTCTTTGATAGGTTGTCACGTAAGAGAGAAAAATATGCAGAAATATTGCAAATTATGGTTATTATTTACGGGAAGAATTGCGTGATGCGTATTACTGTTCGCGGCACGCTGCCTTTTGGACGGATGTGAACAGTATAAAGGAGTATGGAAAAGCCGCGTCATAAATATAGAAGGAGACAATGGAAATGAACATAGAATCAGGAATTTTATCGGCAGCCGTGACACTCGTAATTGCAGTTTCGAACTGTTTTTACGGTTACCGGTTAAAAGAATTGTGGATTGGCCTGTCGGGCTTTATGGTGGGAGCGCTGCTTAGCGGCAATATTGCGTGGAAACTGAGCGGAAGCGGTTGGATTACAGCGCTGGCTGCTCTGATTGCGGGGCTTGTGGTGGGTGCGGCAGCATTCCGGCTGTATCTTGCGGGGATTTTTCTCCTGGCCTTTCTGATGGTATTTGAAACAGGAAAAATCCTGATGCAGGAAGAGGGAGTTCTCCTGGTCTTGCTGCCTGCGGTTCTGGGGGCGGCCGCCGGATTTCTGGCAATGAAATTTACGAAAGTGGTTCTTATACTGACGACCTCGCTGGGCGGCGGTTTTTCCATTATGGACAGCAGCATGAGAATGATAAATGCACAGCAAACGGGATTTACCGTCCTGTCGACCGTGGTAGTGGGGCTGACGTTTGCGGTTATCGGGGCCGGTGTTCAGTTTTGCGTCACGGCAAAAGGCAGATAAAACATCCCTCTTCTGTCCGGGAATGTTTCATCTGTCTTTGATAAATATGCGCCGTCAAGTCCGCGCCGTTTGCTGTGTAAGTCCGCCCCGTTTGCTGTGTACAACGGAATATGCCTGATGCCGGGGAGCTTATATTATTTCCCAAGTATCTTTGCTAAGTCATCTTCCGGAGTTCCGGTCGGTGAAATGTGGAAGTTTTCAACGAGATAGTTCAGCACATTTTCAGAGAGGAAGGCGGGAAGCGTCGGCCCCAGGTAAATTCCCTGTATGCCCAGATGAAGCAGCGACAGCAGAATGCAGACCGCTTTCTGTTCATACCAGGACAGCACCAGGGTCAGCGGCAGCTCATTGACGCTGCAGCCGAAAGCATCCGACAGGGCCAGAGCCACCTTGATGGCGCTGTAGGCATCGTTGCATTGGCCCATATCCATCAGGCGGGGAAGTCCGGCTACGGTTCCTAAATCCATATCATTGAACCGGTATTTGCCGCAGGCCAAAGTGAGAATCACGCTGTCGGCCGGGGCCTGTTTTACAAAATCGGTGTAGTAATTCCTTCCCGGGCGTGCGCCGTCACAGCCGCCTACGAGGAAGAAATGGCTGATATCACCGGACTTTACGGCTTCCACCACTTTATCTGCCACAGAAAGTACGGTTCCGTGGCCAAAACCTGTTGTGACCTCTTTTCCTCCATTAATGCCCGTGAATTCCCGGTCTTCTTCATAACCTCCGAGCGCCAGAGCTTTTTCAATGACCGGGGTAAAATCTTTGTCATCCCCGATGTGGACGAGTCCCGGCCAGGCCACTACCTCTGTTGTAAATACACGGTCGGAGTAACTTTCTTTTACCGGCATCAGGCAGTTGGTTGTGAAAAGCACAGGGGCCGGTATGGCGGCGAATTCCTTCTGTTGGTTCTGCCATGCCGTGCCAAAGTTTCCTTTCAGGTGAGAATATTTTTTCAGCAGAGGATAGGCATGGGCCGGGAGCATTTCGCCGTGCGTGTAGATATTGACGCCTTTTCCCTCCGTCTGTTCAAGCAGCAGCTTCAGGTCATATAAATCATGGCCGCTGATAACGATAAACGGGCCTTTTTCCACGGTAAGGGAAACCGAAGTGGGAGCCGGGGTTCCAAAGGACTCCGTATTGGCGCGGTCCAGCATTTCCATACAACGTAAATTGATTTCGCCTGTCTCCATTACAATCGGGAGCAGTTCATCCATGCCCCAGTCCTCACCGATGGCGAACAGGGCCTTTAAAAAGAAGCGGTTGACCGCCTCGTCGCCGTATCCCAGCACCATGGCATGGTAGGCATAGGCTGCCATGCCGCGGATACCAAATAATATTAAGGACTTCAGGGAACGGACGTCCCCATCGGCATTCCAGAGACGGTTCATGTCATAATCGCTGTTCTGGCCGCAGGGAGAACCGCAGACACGGCAGCCGGGCGAGATGGCATCCCTTTCTTCCTGTACCTGCTTTATCATCTGACTGATGGAATTCTCATCAAAACTTACATTGGTAACGGTGGTAAAAAGCCCTTCCAGAATAATCCGGCAGGTCTTATCCGTGACCGGATTGTTGGAACAGGAGCGGGCAAGGCCGATTAAGGCCCCGGTCAGTTCATCCTGAAGCCCGGCCACGGAAGCCGTTTTACCACAGACCCCGGCCCTGCCGGTACAGCCGCTGCATCCGGCGGTCTGTTCACATTGAAAACAAAACATTTTATCGTTCATATCGTTCTCCTTATTTATGTTGAGATGGTTCACAATTACATATCCGGCCTACTGCTGCAATGGGAGATACCTGCTACGCTTACCCCGTACTCAGTCCAGGATTCTGCCGTCGGTCGAGATGGTTACAACCTGCCATGGAATAAACTTTCCGCTGGCCTGCAGCGCATTTTTTGCCGCATGCTCGATTCCGCCGCAGCATGGAACTTCCATCCGCACTACGGTGACGCTCTTGATATCGTTGTTCCTGATAATTTCCGTCAGCTTTTCCGAGTAGTCTACAGAATCCAGCTTCGGGCAGCCGATCAGGGTGATTTTACCTTTGATAAACTCGTTATGGAAATTTGCATAGGCATAGGCGGTACAGTCCGCAGCAATTAAAAGCTTCGCTCCGTCAAAATAGGGGGCTTTGACCGGAACAAGCTTAATCTGAACCGGCCACTGGGACAACTGGCTCATCGAAACCGGAGAGCCGGGACAGCCACAGGCAAGAGGAGTTTCCTGATTGGACTCTTCCCCGGCCGATGCTTTTTTTGTGGCTTTTGCGGCAGCCCTCGCCTTAACGGCAGCCTCATCGTAAGGAGCCGCTTCTCTTTCTTCAAAGGTAATGGCCCCTGTCGGACAGGCCGGGAGACAGTCTCCGAGACCGTCACAGTAATCGTCCTTTAAAAGCTTCGCCTTTCCATCCACCATTCCGATAGCTCCTTCGTGGCAGGCAGCGGCGCAGATACCGCAGCCGTTACATTTTTCTTCATTGATTTTTATTATTTTTCGTATCATCATTAATCCTCGCTTTCTTAACCGGATGATTTACGGGCTCCCGGGAATATTGCAGTTTTGTAAGTCCTTTTGCCCGTTCCTCTTGAACTTGTGGTTACAGTATATTAAAATGATTTCAATATGTCTGTTGTAATTA
>CATWBR010000416.1 GCA_958349075.1 uncultured Clostridium sp. | reverse complement strand
ACTCATACCACCCCCTCACCACCCCGGCCCCTGGCCGTTCCGGCGGCGTCCTCATCTGCTCAATTAAATACCCTGATACAGTGAATCTGTAATAAATTCGACATCCAGGGTTCCGGACAGCCTGTTCAGGGTGTCTTTGACATACTGATTAATGCCCTGTGATTTTTCCCGGGCAATCTGGTAATCCATATCGGCATTAAAATAGTTATCACCATGATAACTGTATCCGTCAAAGCCTGCGCATGCTGCATGGCGTATGCCTGTTTTAACGAGAACATTTAAAAGCATGACAAATGAATTATCAATAATTTCAGCATCCGGATCGATCAGGGAACTGTAGTTTAAGGTATAGTCGAAACGATCCTTTACATTGGTGACATTGGATGTCGCGATGACCCTGACTCTGTTTTCTGATGAATCGGAAAGGTCCAGCAGACGGCTGCCGAGCTGGACGTATCGTCTGGAGTTGCTTAAAAAGGCGTAGTCGATGGCAATATTGTCCGGAATATAGTTTACGGAAATAATCACAGGTTTTATTTCTTCAATATAAGACAGCACCTTTTCATTCTGCAGCTCCATATTTTTGCCGGGACCCAGAAGCAGTACGGGTTTGCCTTCCAGGCATTCGGTTAATTTTTTAATATCGGCCTCATCGCTGCAATCCGTACTCTGGTAGGAGCGGTACAACTGTTCAATGTAGTCTTTATCGTAGAGCAGTTTTTTCCCGGGTTCGATGCTGTCCAGAATCCCGTTCAGCGCCTTGAGGGACAGGGTCTGTTTGTCCATCAGGAATTTTACGTAGCTTGGATGGCAGTTGTTAGAGGCGGCAATATAGAAGAAAAGGTTATATCCCCATGGAGTTTTTCTGAAAAACGGCATAATATTAATATCAATGGCCTCCAGCATCTGGGCAGTATTGAAATTCTTTCCGAAGCAGGTGTTCATGTACATGGAAATCAGCTCCAGCGGCAGATTTCCCGCGCTTTTACCCATCCCGTATAAGGAGGCGTCAACCAGAACCATACGGTCGGCCGGTTCGCGGAGGATATCAATGCTGTTGGAATAAGCTAACTGGAAATTATTATGCGAGTGATAGCCGATGCCGATCTCCTTTTTCAGATTATGGTTTAAAAGTTCAAAATAGTGCAGCAGGTTTTCCTGGTGCAGCAGGCCGTAGGTATCTACAATGGAGAGGGCATAGGGTTCCAGGTCATGTACCAGATCAATCAGATCGAGCATTTCCCGGTCGGAATAACTGGTGATGGAGACAGCCTGTACAAATACGTCGTAGCCCAGCTCTTTTACCTGACGGCAGTAATCGATTGCCTCTTTCATAACATGTTTTTTAAATATTACCCTGATTCCATCAATAAAAGTTTCCTCACAGCGTGAAAGGTTTGAGATGTCACAGGTTCCATAATCTATCATGGCTACAATCATCGAATTGCCCTTATCCAGCTTTCCGAAAATTTTGTCGGCACTTTTAGTGTCGGGCATGATCGTCCTGTTTATGTCGAATGGGCGGCGGTCATCCAGAAAACCGATTTCCAGGGTATCCACACCCGAGCTGATAAGCCTTTCAAATATATTGACAATATTGGCGTGACCAAAGTTCCAGTCATTGACAAATCCGCCGTCGCGCAGCGTGCAGTCCAGTAATTTTACTTCTTTCATAAGTGATTCTCCTTTCGTGTTTCCGGCTGTAAGCCCAGAAACAATCCGATATCAGCCGGTTTACAGGCTATATAAACGGGTTCAAATTCTCTCCAGCCATCCGGGGTGGAAGGCCCGAAACCATAGGTTACCCCAATCAGATCCGTCCCTGCATTTTTCGCCCCATTGCCGTCGGAAGCGGTGTCACCGATTAGAACGGCCTCACTGGGAGAAAGGCGCAGTCCGCCCAGACATTTATTCAGCACATCGGTTTTCTGCATTTTGCTGGCAAAATCACTGCCGCAGATACAGTCGCAGTAGTCACTGATGTGGTAGTGCTCCAGAAGAGTGACAGCGTAATCTTCACGCTTCAGCGTGGCAACGCCGATAAGATACCCCTCTTTTTTCAAATTCGCCAGAAGTTCCATCAGGCCCTCGTAGGGGGCAGCTTTCAGAAGATCATAGTCTTTATAACGGTTTCGGAATATTTCGGTTGCCCGGTTGGCTTCCTCCTCACCTATATTATATACCTTCATAAGAGAGTGCTTGATTGGCGGGCCGATGAAGGTCTGCATCACATCCTCACCCGGTGTTTCATATCCCATCATTCCGGTGGTGTAGCGGACACTTTCCAGGACCCCTTCTGCGGTATTGAGCAGAGTGCCGTCCAAATCGAAAATGATACCGCGGTATCGGCGGTTACTTTTGGTTTTCCGGTTTTCCGGAATATTCTTTTGATTAACTGGCATTTGTGTGAGACTCCTTTTATTACTGTTTACAATGAATGGTTCTCCCTGGACGCGAATTGTTTTCTGACCCTCTCCAAATCTTTGGGGGTATCAACAGAAAGCGTGGTACCGGGGATTTCTACAAATAAAACGGTTTTACCATTTTCCATGAAACGCAGCAAATCAAACTCCTCTATCTGTTCCAGACGGCCTTTGCAGGCTGACTCAAAAAAGTTCAGGGCTTCCTTCGTATAGGCGCCGATACTGACGAACTTCTTGTATTGATAGTCGAGGCTGCCTTTGGGATAGGGAATGGGGCTCCGGGAGGCGTAAAGGCCTTTCCCGCTGCCGCTGCATACAATTTTTATATTGGCAGAATCAAATACTTCCGGAGCCGATGAAATGACAGCCATGGCGTTTACCACAAAGGGTATTTCCCCGGCATCCCGTATTGTCATGGCGGTTACTGCTTTTTCCGTTACAATCCCGATGTCATCCGGAGTGAGTAACGGTTCATCGGCTCCTATCATAACGTAGAGATCGGCATCCACCAGCCCCGCAGCTTCACAGATACGCGAGGTAGGATTCTGATGGCCGGTCCGGGTCGTCAGGCAGGGAATCTGATATTCACCGCAGGCTTCACGGATTGACTCGTGGCCGGAAGCAACGTAAACGGCGTCAAACACACCGCTTGAAACTGCCGCATTGTAAACATGCCAGAACAGGGGCCTGTCTTCTAAAAGCGCGAGAACTTTGCCCGGAAAGCGGGTAGAGTCAAGCCTTGCGGGTATCATCCCAACAATTCTCATAGTACTGTCTCCTTCCGACGGCAGAGCCGTCAAGCATATATGCAATTATAGAAAAATTCGGAGGAAAAGACAATAGGGAAATGGATGTGAAAAATGAGGAAGAAGGGGAATGGGGTGGTGAAAACGCGGGATATAGGGAGGCGGCGTATGGATATATTGTTTTGGGGATGGTAGAATAGGAATATTGCAGGGCTGGGATGTTTGGATGAAGGAGTGCCGGACAGAGGTTTTAAAGGAGCGGGAGGAAAGTTTATGGTTGTTTTGATTGCGGGAGCATCGCATACAGGGAAGACGGTGCTGGCTCAGAGGTTGTTGGAACGGTACGGTTATCCGTATTTGTCGCTTGATTTGCTAAAGATGGGATTGATCAGGAGCGGGAGGACCGAGCTGACGCCGGAGGAGGACAGTGAGCTTGTGACGTATCTTTGGCCGGTTGTGAGGGAGATAGTTAAGACGGCGGTCGAAAATCATCAGAACCTGATTGTGGAAGGCGTCTATCTTCCCTTTTCATGGAAAGAGGATTTTGAGGAGGATTATTTGAAGGAGATCCGGTTTTACTGCCTGGTAATGTCGCGGAAGTATATCGAGAATCATTTTTCCGAGATTACCGGCTATGCCAATGTGATAGAACAGAGACTGGACGACTCTTACTGCAGCCTCGATATGTTAATCAGGGATAATGGATATAATTTGGAGATGTGTGTGAAATATGGATGTAATTCCATTTTAATCGATGATAAATACGAGGTGGAAATTGAGCTGTAGCACCCGAAACGGCAATAAACGCTGCGCTCCACTCGCAAAAAACATCTCGCGGAATACAGCCTGTGAACCGTAACAT
>CATWBR010000415.1 GCA_958349075.1 uncultured Clostridium sp. | reverse complement strand
AAATATTACTTATTTTTGGCACCTATTTCCTTTCCCGCATAAATATGATATCTTTAATTCAAACAATGCGAGGATGGATCGATATTGAAAAATAGAGGAGTAATAATTGCAATTATTTTAATTCTGATAATGGGTGCAGGCGTGACTGTAGGAACCAGGCGTTTTATACACGATAAGACGTCTGATGGTGCTGCGCCCAATTTTCAGAGCCAGATTTCTCCCTCCGAAGAGCTTGACATGGAGAGTATGGCCATGGCGGCTGCAGGGATGAGTTCTCCGCCGGATACAAGAGAACAGGAAGCCGGAGCGGATATGGGAGAGGCCCTGAACCAAGAGACGGCAAAGGAGCAGGCTCCGGCGGAGGCCGGTTCCGGGATGGGAGAACAGAAAGCGGCCGGCCGGATGGCAGCCCCCGCGGCGGGAAGCGGATCCGGTTCCGCTAACCCTGATACGGAAGGAACTGCTTCCGTAAACGAGGAAGAGGCCGCCGTTTCCGCAGATTCGGATGGCAATGCCGCGGCCCCGGCTATGGAGGATGCGCCTGCTGCCAAAAGCAGCGTTACGATATCCCCCCTGACCGGAATAAGCGAATCGGATACGGCTGTAGTGGAATATTCCACTACCCTTGACGGCTTCAGGAAGAAGCTGAACGAGATAGACGGCCTGATCCAGAATATGCAGGTCTCGGAAGCCAGTTCTAATACGGATTCCCTGAAGAAGGTCGCCGACTACGAATACTATCTCTGGGATACGGAACTGAACCATATTTACCAGGCGATTCTGGAAGGTATGACCGAGGAGGAATCACAGGATCTGAAGACAGAGGAGAGGGCATGGATACGAAGCCGTGATCTGGCAGCCAAAAAAGCGGCTTCCAAATTCGGCGGAGGCACAATGGAAAGCCTGGAATATACGGCTTCCCTGTCGGATTCCACCAGGAGCCGTGCCTATGAATTATTAGATCAATACGGAAATTATGTGACAGATGGGAAGGACTGACAGAGTCCTTCCTTTTCCAGTGTTCACATTCCGCTTAAAAACAGCGTGCTGCGCAGTGAACAGTAACACCTGCCCTTTTCCTCCCCGGCAACACGTTCAATTTCCTCTTGATAAATGGATTTTCCTATGATAGGATATAAAGAATGAAGAAATATCTGTAACTATTCAGATAGAAAAGACAGAAACTTACAGGAGGAAGCAACGTGGAAAAGTACGGTGTAAACGAACTTAGAAAGATGTTTCTGGAGTTCTTTGAGAGCAAGGGACATCTGGCAATGAAGAGTTTTTCTCTGGTTCCACACAATGATAACAGTCTGCTGCTTATCAATTCCGGCATGGCGCCGTTAAAACCATATTTCACAGGACAGGAGATCCCGCCGAGAAAGAGGGTGACAACCTGCCAGAAGTGCATCCGGACAGGCGATATCGAGAATATCGGTAAGACAGCCCGCCACGGCACTTTTTTTGAGATGCTTGGAAACTTCTCATTCGGGGATTACTTTAAGACAGAAGCAATCCACTGGTCATGGGAGTTTTTAACCGAGGTTGTGGGACTTGACCCTGACCGCCTCTATCCGTCCGTTTACCTGGATGATGATGAGGCATTTGATATCTGGAATAAAGAGATGGGAATTCCCAAAGAGAGAATTTTCCGTTTCGGCAAAGAAGACAACTTCTGGGAGCACGGCGCAGGCCCATGCGGTCCATGTTCCGAGATTTATTATGACCGCGGCGAGGAATACGGCTGCGGAAGCCCCGACTGTACCGTGGGCTGCGAATGCGACCGTTATATGGAAGTGTGGAACAATGTATTCACCCAGTTTAATAACGACGGACACGGTAATTATACGGAACTGGAGCACAAGAATATTGATACGGGTATGGGACTTGAGCGTCTTGCCGTTGTCGTGCAGGAGGTGGATTCCCTCTTTACCGTAGATACAAACAAGGCTTTATTAGACCGCGTATGTGAGATGGCCCATACGGAATACCAGAAGGATCATGAGACTGATGTCTCCCTGCGTATCGTGGCCGATCATATCAAGTCCTGTACGTTCATGATCTCCGACGGCATCATGCCTTCCAACGAAGGAAGGGGCTATGTGCTCAGAAGATTGTTAAGACGTGCGGCACGCCATGGCAAGAAACTCGGCATTGAAGGCAAGTTCATGGCTGAGCTGGCAAAGACGGTAATAGCCCTCTCCAAAGACGGCTATCCGGAGCTGGAAGAGAAGAGCGCCATGATTTTTAAGGTGCTTTCAGAGGAAGAAGATAAATTCAACAAGACGATTGATCAGGGACTTGCCATTCTCGTTGATATGGAGAATGAGATGGCAAAGAACCATGAGACGGTGCTTTCCGGCGAGAATGCGTTTAAGCTCTACGACACCTATGGATTCCCGATCGATCTGACAAGGGAGATTCTGGAGGAGAAAGACCTTTCCTTAGATGAGGACGGTTTTGCCGCTGCGATGAAAGCGCAGAAAGAGAAGGCAAGGGCCGCCAGAAAAACCACCAATTATATGGGAGCCGATGTCACCGTATACCAGTCCATCGATCCGTCCGTCACTTCCGAGTTTGACGGATACGGCAAGCTGTCGGATGAATCCGTAATTACGGTTCTGACGACAGAGACCGAGATTGTGGAAGCGCTGACGGACGGGGAAGTAGGCACTCTGATCGCCGGAAAGACACCGTTCTATGCCACGATGGGCGGCCAGCAGGCCGATATCGGCGTCATCACGACACCCGATGCCGAATTTACGGTAAAAGATACAATTAAGCTTCAGGGCGGCAAGATCGGCCATGTCGGCGTTGTCACAAAAGGCATGTTCCGTACGGGAGACACAGTAACCCTGACTGTTGATAAAGAAAACCGTGAACTGACGGAAAGAAACCATTCCGCGACCCATCTGCTCCACAAGGCCCTGCGCACCGTGCTGGGCACTCACGTAGAGCAGGCCGGTTCCCTGGTTACAAGGGACAGGCTGCGTTTCGACTTCACCCATTTCTCCGCTATGACCGGCGAAGAGATTGCTGCGGTGGAGAAGATCGTAAATGATGAAATCGCCGCTTCCCTTCCGGTGGAAACGATGATCATGAGCCTTGATGAGGCAAAGAAGACAGGCGCTATGGCCCTGTTCGGAGAGAAGTACGGCGACAGCGTCCGCGTTGTAAGGATGGGAGATTTCTCCACAGAGCTCTGCGGCGGTACCCATGTGGGCAACACAGGCACCATCTCTGCATTCAAGATTGTATCTGAGGCAGGCATCGCAGCCGGTGTCAGGAGAATCGAGGCCCTGACGTCCACAGGTCTTATGAATTATTACAAAGAGATGGAGAAAGAGCTCCACGAGGCAGCCAGAGCGGTCAAATCCACACCGGCCGATTTGAGCGCCAAACTGGAAGCCATGCTTGACGAGATCAAATCCCTTCATTCCGAGAATGAGAAGTTAAAGAGCAGACTGGCCAATGATTCACTCGGCGACGTTATGGATCAGGTACAGGAAGTAAACGGCGTGAAGCTCCTGGCGGTCCAGGTGAAGGATGTCGACATGAACGGACTCAGAAATCTGGGTGACCAGCTCAAAGAAAAGCTGGGTGAGGGCATTGTTGTGATTGCATCCGTTCAGGACGGCAAAGTAAACCTGATGGCATCCGTCACGGATGAGGCTCAGAAGAAGGGCGCCCACGCAGGCAACCTGATTAAGGCTATTGCAGGCCTTGTTGGCGGCGGCGGCGGCGGAAGGCCGAATATGGCCCAGGCCGGCGGCAAGAACCCTGCCGGAGTACCGGAGGCGCTGAAAAAGGCGGCAGAGGTCGCAAAAGAGCAGATTAAATAAGGTTGTGCCATCAAATTAAAGAAAATTTGATAAAACATAAAAATCCTGTTGACGTATGGAATTTTTATGATATAATTTTACTAGTGCTAAAAAAATACCCAAACAGTTGTATTAATATGCACTTATAACACAACTGGAGGGAGGTTCGGTGTGAGCTATGTCAAATGTAATCGTTAAAGTTCACGAAAGCTTAGACAGCGCTTTACGCAGATTCAAAAG
>CATWBR010000414.1 GCA_958349075.1 uncultured Clostridium sp. | reverse complement strand
ATTTTCATCATAGCATATATTAGGGGGATTGGACAATAGGCTTTATTTATTAAAAATATTAATAGATAACCCCGGTTTTCATAATAATGCACTGTTTGGCAGAAAAAGGAGGTAGAAATACCGCAATTCGCGTAAAACGGGGTTCCTTTGAGGGAGGGCATGTGGTACAATTGGACAATATGATGAAAATAATGCTCTGCAGATATTTCATTATGATTGTTGGAAACAGAAAATTTTCTAAGTTGAGGAGAGGAAAATGATTAAGTTAAACGGAAAAACAGGAAAAAGAATGGCGGCCATGCTTCTGGCGGCGGCCTTTATGATTGCGGCGGCGCCTGTCTCGTATGCGGACGGGCCGTCCGGTCCGGCGTCTGATACAACGATAGTGGAAAGTACAAAGAATGAAGCCACAGGCCCCGGAGCCCAGAATCAGGAACAACAGGCGGGACAGGCAGAGCAGCAGGCGGTACAACCGGAGCAGCAGCCTACCCAGCCGGAGCAGCAGCCGGTCCAGCCGGAACAGCAGCCTACCCAGCCGGAGCAGCAGCCGGTCCAGCCGGAACAGCAGCCCGCTCAGCCGGTGCAACAGCCTGCCCAGTCGACAGCGGGACTTGTTGCAAGCGGCGGCCGATACATTGATCCGTCCAAACCAATGGTTGCCCTGACCTTTGATGACGGCCCTTATGCGCCGGTCGGAAACAGGATTATGGACAGTCTGGAGCAGAATAACGGACGGGCTACATTTTTCGTTGTAGGCAACCGCGTTGCATCCTACAAGACGGAAATCAAAAGGATGCATGATAATGGCCACGAAATCGGCAACCATACATATGAGCATAAATACCTGAATAAATTGGACGCAGCCCAGATCCGCAGCCAGATAGAGCGCGGCAATCAGGCGGTCGCCGCCGCCACGGGCGAGTCTCCGGCTCTTGTACGTCTTCCGGGAGGCAGCAAAAACAACACGGTGCTGGCAAACATCAATCAGCCGATTATTATGTGGAATATCGACACCCTGGACTGGAAGACAAAGAATGCATCCAAAACCATCCAGGCAGTGCTCGGCAGTGTAAAGGACGGCGACATCGTACTGATGCATGAGCTTTACACGGCTTCCGGTGATGCAGCCGTAGCTCTGATCCCGGCTCTTACGGAGCAGGGGTACCAGCTTGTTACAGTCAGCGAACTGGCCAGATTCAGAGGCGGTCTCAACAATAAAGGAATTTACTACAGCTTCCGCAAGTAGTAAAGGGTTAGATGTAAATAAAAAAGTTTCAACTGAATAAGATGAAAAGCTGCTGCCGCATGTGCAGGGGAATCGTTGAGTCCCTGCAGGTGCGGCAGTTTTTTCCCCCTCGTCCCGGGCAAAAGAATATTTTTCATGCATTCTTTACTCCCAGAAACCGTCCCACCGGAATATCCTAAAGTAAAGAAGGAAGAAAGCTGGGCATATTTTGTGGATCAGGCAAAAAAATGGATACATTGCGACGGGGCATACCGTCTCGGCCTGACTGGAAAAGGCGTAGGTGTAGCAGTCCTGGACACGGGAATCTTTCCCCATATGGACTTTGAAAATAGAGTTGTCGTATTTAACGATATGCTGAAGAGAAGATTCCTGCCTTATGATGACAACGGTCACGGTACACACATTTCGGGAATTATCGGAGGAGGAGGCCTGGCCTCCGAAGGAAGATACCAGGGCGTTGCACCCGGATGCAGCCTGGTCAGTGTAAAGGTCCTGGATCAGAAAGGAAACGGTTTTGCCTCCGATGTGTTGTCCGGACTTAAATGGATTGAAAAGCACAGGCAGGAGTATGGTATCAGGATCATCAACATATCTGTGGGCTCCTTCACCAGGAAGGGGATGAGCGAGGATTCGGCGCTGGTGAAAGGGGTTGATGCCGCCTGGGATGCAGGGTTTGTCGTGGTAGTGGCCGCAGGCAACAACGGGCCGGGGCAGCATACAATCACGACGCCGGGGATCAGCCGCAAGGTAATTACAGTAGGCTGTTCCGATGACTATAAAGAAGTAGATGTGGCGGGTAGCCGCATGATTGACTATTCCGGCCGGGGGCCCACAAGCGCCTGCATATGCAAGCCCGACATTGTGGCTCCCGGCTCCAGTATTATAAGCTGTGCCAACCGGCAGAACGGCTACACGGTCAAAAGCGGCACTTCCATGTCAACGCCTCTGGTTTCAGGGGCGATTGCACTTTTGCTGGAAAAATATCCGTGGATGAGCAATAAGGACGTAAAACTCAGGCTGCGTGAGAGGGCCGTTGATCTGGGACTTCCCCATAACCAGCAGGGCTGGGGCCTTTTAGATGTGGAACGTCTGGTTAACTAAGAATTTTTCAGAAAAGGCCAATGCTTTTTCCAGACATGTCTGAAAAAAACACCGGCCCCTGTTGACTGGCTGTAAAAAATCATTCATTGAAAGGCGGTGTAAGGTTCGAAAAACGTACCTTATATCGCTTACATAATCTGTCTGCTGTCCTTCAGCATAACGTCATGGGCTCCACCCTCGACAATGCTTGTGGAGGAGATCAGAGTCATCTTGGCATTCTTCTGCAGTTCCGGAATGGTCAGGCAGCCGCAGTTGCACATAGTGGAGCGAACCTTGCTCAGGGACAGGCCTACGTTGTCCTTCAGGCTTCCTGCATAAGGGACAAAGGAATCCACGCCCTCTTCAAATGAAAGCTTTGCGTCACCTCCCAGGTCATATCTCTGCCAGTTTCTGGCTCTGGCGCTTCCCTCGCCCCAGTATTCCTTCATATAACTTCCGTTGATGTTCACTTTTTTGGTAGGGCTCTCGTCAAAACGGGCAAAGTATCTTCCAAGCATCAGGAAGTCGGCGCCCATGGCCAGAGCCAGGGTGATATGGTAATCATGGACGATGCCGCCGTCCGAGCAGATCGGCACATAGATACCGGTTTCCTTATAATAATCGTCACGCGCTTTGGCGACCTCGATGAGGGCGGTAGCCTGTCCGCGTCCGATTCCTTTCTGTTCCCTTGTGATACAGATAGCTCCGCCGCCGATGCCGACTTTAACAAAATCTGCACCCGCCTCAGCCAGGAAACGGAATCCCTCGCTGTCCACAACGTTGCCCGCGCCAACCTTAACGGTGTCGCCGAAATTCTCCCTGACATAATCGATTACAATCTTCTGCCATTCGGAGAAACCTTCGGAACTGTCGATACAGAGCACGTCGGCACCTGCTTCAAGAAGAGCCGGGATGCGTTTTGCATAATCTCTCGTATTAATTCCGGCACCCACCAGATAACGCTTGGAGGCGTCGATCAGTTCGTTCTCATTGGTCTTATGGGAGTTGTAGTCCTTGCGGAATACCATGGAAACAAGGCGCTGCTCTTTGTCAATGATCGGCAGGCTGTTCAACTTGTGCTCCCAGATGATGTCGTTGGCTTCCTTCAGGGTGGTGGTTTCATCAGCCCAGATCAGATGCTCGAAGTTGGTCATGAATTCACCGACCTTTGTGTCAAGAGACATACGGCTTACCCTGTAGTCCCGGCCCGTTACGATGCCTAAAAGTCTGCCTCCGGCTGTTCCGTCGGAAGTTACGGCAACAGTGGAATGGCCTGTCCGCTCTTTCAAATCCAGGATATCCTTCAGGGTGTTTTCAGGAGTGATATTGGAGTCGCTGCTGACAAAACCCGCCCTGTAGTTCTTCACGCGTGATACCATCTGTGCCTGGCTCTCGACAGACTGGGAACCGTAAATAAAAGAAAGCCCGCCTTCTCTTGCCAGCGCGATGGCCATATTGTCATCGGATACCGACTGCATGATAGCGGAGGTCATGGGGATATTCAGGCTCAAGGCCGGTTCTTCGCCCCTTGCATATTTAACCAGAGGAGTTTTCAGGCTGACATTAGCCGGAATGCATTTTGTGGATGAGTATCCCGGAATCAGCAGATATTCACCGAATGTGTGGGAAGGTTCGTTCATGTAAATTGCCATAATGATTCGTCTCCTTATCTCTTAACTTTATTTGTAATATTCATTTCCATTTTACCTGTTTTTATTATTATACTGAACTGGAT
>CATWBR010000413.1 GCA_958349075.1 uncultured Clostridium sp. | reverse complement strand
ATTTTAGATCTCTCGAAGGAAAGCATATCTGTGCATTGAGGATATGCAGTTTAGAAAGACGATGCAAACTAAAGCAAATATATATTCTTCCGGAATATCAAGGATATGGATACGCTCAAAAGGCAATTACGATAGTCGAATCATTATACCCAACGGCAGAAAAATGGGAACTTGACACCATACTGCAAGAAGAAAAACTCTGCTATTTGTATGAAAAGATGGGGTATAGAAAAACTGGCAGAGTCGAACGTATTTTGAATGGTATGGATCTTGTGTTTTACGCAAAATAGACAATGAGAGTTAATAGTAATTAGAAATTCCATCTCCATCAACACGCGGATGAAAAAAGAGAGAAAAAGAGCCGGTACAAGCGGCAATTTTGGGCGTAACCGTATAATATAGAAGTAAAGCCACCAAAGGATATCGATATGATAAAGAGAATTCCGCTGGAAAAGGCGGCCCTGCAGGTCTGTATCGACAATTCAAAACCGCCTCTGATTTTTCAACTGCCGCCGTGGCAGGGCAGGATGAAGCTGGATGAGGCGCAGAATGCCCCTGTCTACATGTATCCGGCGTCTGTAAGCATGACGAATTTTAATACCGGAAGATGGGGCGTGATCCGCGTCTTCATCGTGAGGCCGGAGAATGCTTCCCCGGACGCCGATACGATTCTTTACACTCACGGCGCGGGCTGGGTATTCGGAAATTTCCATACTCATGAGAAGCTGGTACGGGAGCTGGCGGCGCGCACGGGCTCTGTCGTTGTTTTCCCGGAGTACAGCCTGTCTCCGGAGGCCAAATATCCCACTGCCATCGAGCAATGTTACAGCCTGCTTTGTGCCCTTCCCGCTTTTACCCGGGAGACGGGAGGACCTTTTAACATGGAGCGCTTAAGCGTTGCGGGAGACAGCGTCGGAGGCAATATGGCGATTGCCATGACACTGATGGCAAAGTTCCGGTGCGGTCCCAGGATTGCGAGGCAGCTTCTTTTTTATCCCGTCACCAACGCCTGTTTCGATACCTGCACCTACCGGGAATTTGCAACGGACTATTATCTGTACCGGGATGGGATGATTTGGTTCTGGAACCAGTATACACGGTGTGAAGCCGACCGGGCACAGATTACGGCGTCGCCGTTGAGAGCCGGACTCGAACAGCTTGCCGGGCTTCCCCCCGCCCTAATCATTAACGGGGAAGCGGATGTGCTGCGCGACGAGGGGGAGGCCTATGCCTCAAAGCTTTTACAGGCCGGGGTCGATGTGACGTCGGTGCGGATCAGGGCGACAATCCACGATTTCGTGATGCTGAATGCGCTGGATCAGACTAATGCATGCAGGGCGGCCATGGATCTGGCCGTAGACTGGTTTATCAGAAAAGGATAACGAGAGGGTACGTAATGATTTTTATGAACGGAAAAATATCTGATTCCGTCAATTACAGAATGGCAATCAGGCTGATGTACAAACGGATTACAGGAACCCTCTCCGGGGAGAGGCTTGACCCGGAGAGAGTGATACAGGCGGCCGGAAGGATGGCCGAGGATGCCGTGTCGGGAAAGTTCGACCGGGATTTTGAACGGTATCTGCAGCCGGACGGCAGTAAACCGGGAGAGGGAGCTTTGAAATTACACGATAACCTGTCTGTTTCGGTGGCGGAATTGTTCCGTGCGGATTCCCTGAGAAAGAAGCTGGAACTGGAACTGTCCGGGATACCGGAGCAGGGTGAGGACGGAAAACGTTTCCGCCGCCTTCCGATTGGAGTACTCCTCCATATTGCGGCGGGAAATGCGGAGGGACTGCCTGCCTACAGTGTGCTGGAGGGGCTGTTGGCCGGTAATATCAATATCCTGAAACTTCCGGCGGAGGATGACGGCCTGTCGCTTTTTATCCTGAAAAAACTGACGGAATACGAACCAGCCCTGAAAGCGTATATTTACGTGCTGGACACGCCTTCCACGGATGAAAAGACAATGAAAATGATGATGCGGCTGGCCGGGGGGATCGCCGTCTGGGGCTCAGACGAGACAATTATGGCGGTGAGAAGAAACGCTCCCGCCAATGTGAAGCTGATAGAATGGGGGCACCGCCTCAGTTTTGCCTATATCGATGAACCGGACGTGCCGGAGGAGAAACTCAGGGCGCTGGCACGCCATATCTTCGCCACAAAACAGCTTCTTTGCAGTTCGTGCCAGGTGGTCTATCTGAATACGGATGATTTTGAAGAAGTAAAACGGTTTGGAAGATATTTTGCAAGGGTGATGAAGCAGGAAGAGGGAAGGGAGGGCAGCTCACTTTTTATTCAGGGTAAGGTCATGGTGGAGCTGATGACCAGAAGGCTGGAGCGGGTGAGCGGGGCGGGATGCCTGGCGGAAAAGAAAGTAACGTCATGCCGTGTTTACAGGGCCGGCAGCGGCAGTGTCGTCTGCATGAATGACAATAAGCTGGAGGTCTCCGGCCAGTTTGGCAATATCCTTGTCAAACCCCTGCCGAGAGAACAGATTATCACCGCCCTGTATCCTTCCAAACGTCATCTTCAGACGGTGGGAATGTATCCGGAGAGCCGGGAACTGGGCCGTCTGTTCGAACAGTGCGGCCTGACAAATCTGTGCGGACTGGAAAAAATGAGTGAATTTGAAATTGCAGGATCCCATGACGGAATCTTTGCGCTCAGGGAGTATTCAAGGATTGCGGAGTATTCCTTTGCGGCCGCGTCTTCATTTTTCAATAATCCCGAACATTCGAATACCTCCTTCATATCTTAAAGAAGGAGGTATTTATTATGTCTGATCGTTCATACACACCCAGAGACACTTTTGCGGAAATTCTCGAAGATAACGAACCGCAGGCCCTTGCCTGGGTAAGGGGAGATGCCGCCCATGCGACTCTCAGCGGGCTGGTTAAGTTTTATGCGACGCCCTATGGGGGAGTCCTTGTAGAAGCCGAGGTATTTGGTCTTCCGGATCAGGAGCGGCCGTCCCCGAGCAACTTTTATGCAATGCATATACATGAATATGGAAACTGCACCGGTACCCCTGCGAATCCATTTGCCAATGCCGGATCCCATTTTAATCCGGGAAATACGATGCATCCGTTCCATGCGGGAGACTTCCCGTCCCTTCTCAGCAATCAGGGCTATGCATGGCTCTCGTTCTACGACAGGAGATTCACCGTCCAGGATATCATAGGAAGGTCCGTGATTATCCACGGTAACCCGGATGATTACAGGACGCAGCCGTCCGGCAATTCAGGTCCCATGATTGGCTGCGGAGAGATTATGAAACGGTAACGGTAAGTGCACATGATGCGCGTCCCGGGTAGCGCTGTCCGGCAATATTGCCAGGTGATGATACCGGAGCGTGCCCGTCCGGCGCTACCGTCCGTGGGGGTTTTGCTGCCCGGGAGAAGATACCCGGGCCAGCAGTCTCCTGGTTAAAATCACCGTTGTGACGGTATAATAGATTTCCAGCGCGCTGCTGACGATTCCGACGAGTATCAGAAGAAAAGCCGAACCGGCGACGATGGCCGCCCACGCATACAGACAGGGGCCGTAGCGTTCCGGCTCAAGCAGATACTGATGCCAGATAATGATAATAAGGCAGACAAGCAGCAGGACAGCGGCCAAAAAGGCAAATATTATATGAAGGAACGATTTAAGCGGAAGTTCCTCGGGCAGGTATGGCGTTGTAATGGCGCAGAAAAGAAGGACAAGGGATACCGTGATGAGCGAGGTCCATTTTGGCCGGCGTCTGCTGGATGCCTCAGGCGAGGGGATATCCCGGCCTGGGACATCCATATGCCTTAAGATGGAACGCAGCGTGTATAAGAAATAACTGCCTACTATGAGGCCCCACAGGACAAAAGCATCCCTCCTGTGGATATAATTCCCGATCACGGAGAAATTTGTGGTAAACCATCCGTAGCCCTTGACAAAAAGGAGCGTATAAGCGGGGATGATGAAATAAGCGAACAGATTAAGCAGCATAGTAAAGACCTCCCAAACGGTGAAAAACACGTTCCGCGCAAAGACACCACCCTTAAAATTAAGCACGGAA
Organism: uncultured Clostridium sp.; assembly: GCA_958349075.1. Taxonomy (GTDB): domain Bacteria; phylum Bacillota; class Clostridia; order Lachnospirales; family Lachnospiraceae; genus Otoolea. Next base: position 12 of record CATWBR010000413.1, on the reverse strand, counting down.
CAGTAGTATATC
>CATWBR010000412.1 GCA_958349075.1 uncultured Clostridium sp. | reverse complement strand
CGATTATATAGAAGCGATTATTGATGAGTGCCTGTTCAACAAAGCGGAAAAATCGGCTTTTACCGACAGAGTGGATCAGATCATGACGCACCCTGTATGGGGGATCCCTGTTTTCCTGGGGATTATGGCCCTTGTGTTTTTCTTTACCTTTACGGTCGGGGACTTCCTGAAGGGGTACTTTGAGAGCGGCCTGAACTGGTTTTCAGCCTCGTTTCTTTTACTCCTCCAAAATCTCCATGCCTCCGATTGGGTCATCTCCCTTGTAGTGGACGGTGTTGTTGCCGGTGTCGGCGGAATCCTTACCTTTCTGCCCAATATATTTATCCTGTTTCTGGCCCTGGCTTTTTTGGAGGACAGCGGATATATGTCGCGTGTCGCCTATGTCATGAATGAGACGATGGGCATGGTGGGACTGTCCGGTAAGGCGTTTCTCCCGATGTTACTGGGATTTGGCTGTACGGTTCCGGCCGTCATGGCGACGAGGGCTTTGGAGAGTGTGAAAGACCGAAGAAGGACAATCCTGATTACTCCTTTTATGTCCTGCTCGGCCAGACTTCCGATTTATGTCCTGTTTTCGGAGATGTTTTTTCCGCAAAAGGCGCTTTTAGTGGCCTATTCCCTCTATGTAATAGGGCTTGCCATGGCGATTCTGGTCGCTTATATCGTACATAAAAGCTCCAATGAAAAATATGAGAATATTCTTCTTATCGAGCTTCCGGAATATAAGACGCCGAACCTGAGGACGGTTACAATCTATGTGTGGGACAAAGTGAAAGACTATCTGACCAAAGCCGGAACCACAATCTTTATTGCATCCATTATTCTCTGGTTCATACTGAATATTGGACCGTCCGGTCTGATCAGCAATGTTTCCGACAGCTTTGCGGCAATTATCGGCCACAGCCTGGCACCGGTTCTGGCACCGGCAGGGCTAGGAAGCTGGCAGATTGTGGTGGCTCTGATTTCCGGTATATCGGCAAAAGAGGTGGTTGTTTCCAGCTTCTCCGTATTGTATGGGATTAATAACATCAACTCGGCGGCGGGGATGACACAGCTCCATATCATGCTGGGTGGCGTAGGCTTTGGAGGAGTCAACGCCTATGCGCTGATGATATTCTGCCTTTTATATACGCCGTGTATTGCCACGATTGCGACAATAAGGAGAGAGACACAGTCCACAAGGTGGACCCTTCTTATGATGGCTTTCCAATTGGTGGTGGCATGGAGCGCCGCGGTTCTGGTATTCCAGATTGGCAGCAGCATATTTGGATAGACGGAGCGTGTTTTTCATTACATAGGGAGGCGCTGTGCGAAGGCGCACGCGGCCTGCCGTTGAAAATTACTGTAAATGGGGTACCGGGAGATGGATTATCAGGAACTGATAGAGATGGCTGTTCAGGCGGGGGAAATCATGCTGGTCAGCGGAGCCGAGGTATACCGTATCGAAGATACGGTCAGCCGGATTATGAAAATGTCCGGTTTGGAGGGGATTGAGGTTTTTGCTCTGGCAACAGGGATATTTGCGACACTTTCCGACCCGTCGATCAGTGCGATCACGGTCGTCAAGAGAGTAGATAAAAGATCGACGAATTTAAACAGGGTATACCGTGTAAACAATATATCCAGAAAGTTTTGTGCCGGTGAGATGACTGTGGAAGAGGCGCGGGCAGAACTGAGGGAGATCAAAACCTCCATCGAGTACGGCTTCCTTCATAAGTGCATCGGATATATCATGACATCGGCTTTTTTTGCCATTCTCTTTGAGGGAAACTGGCTGGACTGTGTAGCTGCAGGCGTCGTGGGACTGGTTTTGGCTCTGGCGGTCACGGGAGCGTCACGCCTTAAGTTTAATGATTTCTGCCAGAATGCGGCCGGTTCTTTCGCCCTGGCGGTGACGGCGCTGTTGATTCAGAGGCTGGTGTATTTTGATATGAATATCGATGCTGTAATCATCAGTGCCATCATGCCGATGGTTCCGGGCGTGACATTCACTGCGGCAATACGCGATACGCTGAACGGGGATTACAGTTCCGGCGTAGCCAGGATAGCCGAGGCGATTGTCGTGGCTCTCGGCGTAGCGTCGGGAGTCGGTGCCGCGATGGTTGTATTTCAAATGATGGGAGGTGCAGTATGACAGCGCTTGCAGTGCAGAGTTTGTCTGCTTTTCTCGCTATATTCGGTTTCTCTATTATCCTGGATGTACCTAAAAAGTACCTGGTATATGCAGGCGCGGCAGGCGGAGCGTGCTGGTTTGTCTATCTGCTGGCGCTTCAGTCGGGCCGTTCCCAGATTATGGCCGCCTTTCTCTCCAGCCTGGTGGTATCAATTTTGAGCCACATTTTTGCAAGACTTTTAAAGGCTCCGGTGACAGTGTTCCTGGTGGCCGGCATCCTTCCGACCGTGCCCGGAGCGTCCGTGTACCGCTGCGTCTATTTTATGATACAGGGTCTTGCCGATCTCTCTACTTATCATCTGATTCAGACGATACAGATAGCAGGGGCCATGGCACTTGCCATTTTCATTGTGGATTCACTGTTCCGCCTGGTTCAGAAGAGCTAGAGGAGAACGGAGCCGGAGGGCAGATACAGTTCTGTTCCCTTGAATAGTAGTAGATATGATCGGAGAGACGGTCTTCCATTGGGACTTCTGAACGGTTAATATAGTAAATCATTTCATTTAATTCATCGTAAGACAGCGCTTTTTCGGATGGAGCTAACAGAACTTCGTGGATACTGGAGGGCAGGATGACAAGATCGTCCCCCACCTGTTCCGCGAAGTTTTTTAATACATCCTTGTACAAAAGGCAGGCGGCTCCGTTGATGCCCCTCTCGTTCGACAGAACATAGAGATCGACCGGGAAGAGAGAGGTCTCCTCATCGAGCGGCACTTCCTCCTCAAGAGACAGGATTGCATCCTCGATTGGGGTAATCCGGCAGGGCAGAAGAGAGGCCATGTTCTTTTCCGCCAAATCGGACAGATCTTCCCGGGTGACGTTCCACATGCCCAGGTGTTCGTCATGGATCAGTGCTGTCATCTGACCGTCATCGTTCTCGGTGACAATGATGTAGAAGACGACGGCAAGATCCAGATAGCGGAAATGAGGCACCTCCGACAGCAGGACAGCGTTATCCTCCGCATTGATCAGCTTGTAGGCGATCCGATCCCTGATTTTCTCAAAATCCTTCAACTGCTGTGCCAGCTCTGACGGGAGTCCGTTCTCTTCCTCGTAAAGAAGCAGTATCTGTTCGGCAATGACGGGAAGTGACAGGCCTTCTTCCTCCTCGTCGTAGTAAGAGTTCAGGTAAACGGTCGGTGAGAAGGCGGAGGAAGGAGAGGAGATTGACAGCCCGTCCAGAAGAAGCCCGTTATTCTTAAGGACACGGCGGAGGGAAACTTCGGCCCGGCCCTCCAGTTTTTCCTGGACAAGTGAGTGGATGGTGGTGAGAAATGTTTCATAGATCATAGAAATACCTCCTGAATAGAATATTATGTCAACTGCCATGGCGGCAGATGCATGAGATGTGAATGCAGATATGAGTATGAATGCAAATATGAGTACGAAGACGGGAACAGGATGCCGGAAAAATGCAAAGAATAATACAAAGAAAAATCCAAAAAATTCTAAAGGGAAAAACAAAGTAAGATATACCGAAAAATAGAGTGCAGAGAAAGAGAAAAGCCACATAGAGTCATATGTTCCTGCTCACGCCGAAGCAGTTTCTGACAGAAACATACTAAGCGATTAAAGTGCTGCCAGGGTACGGGCAGTTGAAACGTCCGGAGCATTTTGATTGTATCTTCCAAACGTATTACTCATTATAGCGGAAGGGGAGGAAATTTACAAGCCGCTTTTTTAATTAATTGTGTTCCTGCGATTTTAAGTTACTGTTCACAGGCAATATTTTTAAGACAGCCGTTTTTCATGCGAAGGTTTTAAGGAGAGCATTCAGGGCAAAGCGGGGCAGGAGAACGACTGAGCTGCGCAGTGGAAAACACCGTATATGCAGAGCGGCGCAACAATGGTGGAGTCTGATAATATGTAAAAAAACAAATAATTCTGAAAATATAGAGAAATAACAC
>CATWBR010000411.1 GCA_958349075.1 uncultured Clostridium sp. | reverse complement strand
AATAAGCGCCGAGTGTCGTCCAGTGATGATCCGTCCTGTAATAAACCGGTTCGTCCTCTGCTCTTTGGAGTGCGGTTCCGACGTCCAGGAGAATGTCATCCTCCCCTGCCGTTTCCCTGATTTTTTTCCGGGCCATCTCGGTCACCACGCCCTGATCGGCAGGAGCCGCAAAGGGCGGAAGTTTCCCGGTCAGAATCTGGGATGCGGATGGAACCAGCATGATTTTCACATGCTCCTTCCCGGCCATGTCAATGAACCCGGCCGCTGCAGATGCCAGATAATCCAGATTCCGAGACAACTGTTCCGTTATTAAATCCTCGGTATCCGTTTTTTCTATATAATAATGATCTTTTCCGAAATAAACTCCGTTCACGTCTTCCTTTAGAATTAACCGGTCCGCATTGGTTTTGGCCGCCACAAATGTCCCCCTGAACGGGAACTGGTCGGACAGCCACGTCTCATAATTTTTTCCAAAACTCCCGTCCAGAAAGGATTCAGCCGTAAATGACGGTTTTCCCGCCAGGTACCGGTTCTCTTCCTCCGAAAAGGTCTTCGCAGGCAGCGCTGCGCTCAGGACCGTTAAACTTGCGAGCGGAATTAAAAATGCCGCTGTTGTAATTACTATTCTTTTCAAAACGACTCCCCGCCTTCCGTCTGTGTACTCATTACTGCCATTTTTTTACCGTTATATTATCTTCTGTTACTAAAACCTGAAATACAGGAACGGGTTATATCCGGCATTCACCAGGTAAGCCGTCGACAGCAGAAGCACCGTGCAGACAAAGAGCGGTTCCAGGATATAAAGCGTCTTCTCCTGCACATGTTCCCTGCAAAAGGACGCGGGCAGGGAGGTGGCTCCGATTGCAGCCGCTGCCATCAGAAGCAGGTTTGTAAAAAAGAGATAAAAAGTCCGCGTATTGACCGGACTTATTCCGGCCAAGCCGAAAAGCTGCCTGAAATATAAAATTCCCTGCCCCATATCATCAAATGCAAAAAGCACCCAGCCCATATAGACGGCAAGCATTGCGTAAAACCATCGAATCATGGACGGGCATTTTTCCAGAAGGTTATGCAGGAAAAATTTCTCCGCCAGCAGCAGGACGGCAAAATAAAGTCCCCACAGCAGAAAGTTCCACCCTGCGCCGTGCCAGATTCCCGTGAGCAGCCATACAATCAGGATATTGCGAAACTGAAGCGCCCTGCAGCACCGGCTTCCGCCAAGCGGAAAGTAAACATACTCCTTAAACCAGGTCCCCAGAGAGATATGCCAGCGGCGCCAGAACTCCGTTATGCTTTTCGATTCATACGGATAGTGGAAATTCTCCGGGAAGTGGAACCCGAACATCCGGCCAAGCCCCATGGCCATATCGGAGTAACCGGAAAAATCAAAGTAAATCTGCATTCCAAATGCAAAGATGCCAATCCACGCCATCAGGACGCTTCTCTCATCGGGGGCAATATGGATAATTTCATCCCATATCTGGCCAAGCTGGTTTGCAAACAGCACTTTCTTCCCCAATCCGGCGGTAAACAGGACAATACCCTCCGAAAAGCAGGCAAGCGTCTCCTTCCTCTCCGTCAGTTCCCTGGCGATTGTGCTGTAGCGCACGATCGGACCGGCAATTAACTGCGGAAACATCGACACATAAGCGCCGAAGGCCACAATACTCGTCTGGGCTCCGGCCTTTCCCCTGTATACGTCTATCGTGTAGGACATGGTCTGGAATGTGTAGAAAGAAATGCCGATGGGAAGCGCCAGGTTAAGAAGCGGTACCCCGGCCCCCGTCGCCGCGTTCCATGCGCCAATCAGAAAATCCGTATATTTGAAGATGCAGAGAAGTCCAAGATTGATCAGTACCGAAGACGCCACGGCAAGCTTCGCACCGCCGATATTCCCATCGCCTTTTAACCGGTAAACAAGCTTCCCGTGTATAAAGTCCACAACGGTGGAAAAAAGGAGGAGCAGAATATAAACCGGCTCCCCCCATCCATAGAAAATCAGGCTTGCTACAAACAGTATCCCGTTCCTGTACCTGCGGGGCGCTGCATAGTAGGCAAGCAGCGCCACAGGAAGGAAGCGGAACAGAAACAGCAGACTTGAAAATACCATTTCCAGCTCTCCTTAAATTTATTTTAACAACTTCCGTTAGAGAAAGAATCACACTCTGTGGAATCTTTGAATGATGGGAACATTTTCCTATGATTCAAAAAATCCGGCAATCGTGTCAACGGCAATCTGGTTATTCTTCCTGGCCGACTCAAGCGCCGCCTCTTCGCCCTGCTCTTCCGCCTCCATATCAGGTGAACCAAGCATAATAAAGAATACATAGTCGCCGTGTGTAATTACCTCAGAAGCCTCTATTTTAGGCATGTTCATCGGGTACTGAACCGCTCCGTCAAGCTGGCTGTTCCTGTACTCCTCAAGCGCCTTTGCCACATCGTCCGCCTTTCCTTCTTTGGTTTTGATGCCGACAAACATCTCCACATGTGCGGAAATCATCGGACCTTCCGCCACGTAAGAATCATACTGATCCTTTGTGATGCCGAAAGTGCCTTCCAACATTGTCTCGTCAAACATCATGCTGGGTACGTACTTCTCCCCATATGCTTCCTTCACTGCCGTATAGACTTTGCCCAGAAGTTCATCCGAAATCCCCGCATTTTCCTCTGTCCCGTTTTCTCCGGATGCCGTCTCTTCATTCTCTCCGCTCTCCGCCGGAACAGTTTCCTGTTCTGCTTCTTTCGTTTCCTCTATCGTAGTCTCCGGCGTCGTTGTCTCCGCTTTCGGTGCACAGGCTGTAAGGCCTGCCGCCAGCGCTGCCGCTGCAAAAATCATCATTCTTTTTTTCATAATAAGTCTCCCTTGTCTGGTTATTTTTGTTGCTGCACACTCTATGTAAGATAGCTCCTCCTGAGGGATATCCTGGCCGGACAGCAGCACTTTTATGGTTACTGTTCACCCCCTGCCGGAAAGCGGCAGCGTTGCGAACAATAACCCGCTTCGCGATGCACAGAAACGGCAAAAAAAACCGCTTCGCGCCGTGCAACTCGGGATTATCGTGCAAAACCGCCCGAAAACACCTCGCGGATACTACCTGTGAACAACAGCTTTTTATGTATTCCCTGCCTGTTAATGGCTTTCGGGCTATTGCCGAATCGGAATTTCTATATTATAATGGACGCACATAGAAATATCAATTGAATTTTCGTTACGAATAGTTTACGATTTACAGGAGGATAATACCCATGGGATTTGAATATGTCAGCAAACTGCCGACGCCGGATGAGATTAAGGAACAGTTCCCGCTGGCGCCCGAACTGGCCGCAGTCAAGGCTGTAAAGGACGCGGAGATCCGTGATGTATTTACAGGGAAGAGCGATAAATTTCTTGTTATTATCGGTCCCTGCTCGGCCGACAGGGAGGATTCCGTATGTGATTACGTAAACCGCCTTGCCAAAGTACAGGATAAAGTAAAAGACAAACTGATACTGGTTCCCCGCATTTACACCAATAAGCCCAGAACCACCGGCGACGGTTACAAGGGCCTGCTTCACCAGCCGAACCCTGAGAAGAAACCCGATCTCTTTGAAGGCCTTTTGGCCATCAGAAAACTTCACATGCGCGTTATCAGGGAAACGGGATTTTCTACGGCAGATGAGATGCTCTACCCGGAGAACCTTACTTATTTAAATGATGTAATGTCCTACATAGCCGTTGGCGCCCGCTCTGTTGAAAACCAGCAGCACCGCCTCGTATCAAGCGGCATCGACGTGCCCGTCGGCATGAAGAACCCGACCAGCGGCGGACTGTCCGTCATGCTCAACGCGGTTCACGCAGCACAGCACGGCCACGAGTTTATCTACCGAAGCTGGGAGGTCATGACAAAAGGCAATCCTCTGACCCATACCATCCTCAGAGGCTCCGTCAACAAACATGGCCAGTGCCAGCCAAACTATCATTATGAGGACTTAAAACTGCTTCTCGAGCTTTACCTGGAACGGGATCTACAGTATCCGGCCTGTATTGTGGACGCCAATCACTCCAACTCCAACAAGCTCTATCAGGAACAGATCCGTATTGTTAAAGAGGTGCTCCAC
>CATWBR010000410.1 GCA_958349075.1 uncultured Clostridium sp. | reverse complement strand
ATAATAACTGAAGGAGATGCAAAAATTTGTCGAGTCGGCCGGAGAGAGAAGGCTTTACCGGAAGACTCTTTGTAATATAAGAAATTAGCAGGATTTCCGTAAGAAAATTGTCAGGAACGGCTATTGAAAGAAGGAGTCCCCTGTATTATAATATCAATATACGATATCGACTATCGATATTGAGAAGCGATATTGGATTTGATGGATTCACGGATGAGAGAAATTCAGCCGGATTTAAAGGTTAAGTGGATCGGCCGGTTAAGTGGATTTGCAGGGAGAGAAGGTGCATGCACTATGGCGAAAAAAACGCTTGAAATATTGACGGAATCCATGTTTTACGTACTGATGTCTTTCATTGGAAAAGAGATGTGCGGAATTGAGATAGCCGAATTTGTGGAGAAGAAGACGGAGGGCAGATTAAAAATCGGACCGGGTACTCTTTATACAATCCTGGGTAAGTTTGAGGAGGAGAAGTTCATTGAAGAAATCCAGGTAGAGGGGAGAAAGAGAACCTACCGGCTTACGGAGAAAGGGCTGCAGGCCTACCGCGGGGAGGTGTCGCGGCTGAGACAGTGCATTGCGGATGCGGAAAGCGAGGGATATTTATGAAAAAGGAGATTATGAAGCGGCTTCCATTTGCAGAGATTAATATACCCGGAATTGAAGCCTGGCTGGATCAGATGGCATTAGAGGGATATTTCTTAACCGACACGGCGGGGACATCGTGGTATTTCGTTGAGGGCGAGCCAAAAAATATCCGATACAGGCTGGATGCCGTCACGGAGAAGGGGGCAATGCCTTCTCCCGAAAAGAGGGAAGACTATCTGGCAATGGGATGGAGATATGTGCTCACCCATCGGAGGATGTACCATATTTTTTTGGCGGATGACCCCGGAACTACGGAACTTCACTCGGACGGTCTCGTCGAGAGCCTGTCCCTGAAACAGCTCGAGAAATCCTTAAGGACGGATTTGATAATCGTGGCGGTCACCGCGCTTTTCTGGTTCCTCTTATACGTGAGAGTGGGTCACGGCCTTTTCAAGTATCCGGTACTCACTTTGATGACACCCGATTTACGTTTTATTTTCATGCTGTTCTGGACGGCGGGATGTATCTGGAACGGATATGTCTCTTTCCGGGAAGTGAAAAAGATGAGGGTCTGCATTGCGGAGGGGCGAACCCGTGAACTGGTAACAAAACCACTTTCAGCATATCCAAATGAAAAATTCAGAAGATTTTACATGCCGGTCTGCTTCTTAGTATACTGCGCGCTCGGTTTCCTGTTCCGCCCGTACTCAGCCGGGTTAGACGAAGTCCTCCTCACAAAATCACTTCCTGTCCTTGAAACCCTTGAGACGGGGGAAGTGCGGAAAAAACCGTCCTGGTTTCTGGAGAGCGATGTGAATTATTACAAAAAAAACAGAAATCTTTTACTGGACGACAATTATGAACTGCATGAGATCCGGGAGGTGTTCGAAGAAGGAAACGGGGAGGGAATCGAAACTTCCCTATCCGGTTACTATTTTGAACCGAGGTTCGCTTCACTCGCAGAGCCTATGTACCGCGATGCGGTAAAAAAGTACGCGGACATGAACGGCGCTGAAGCGGGAAATCATCTGATATCAGATACGGATTTCGATTCCTGCATTTTTACGGAGGCAGACGGAAAGCAGGTGTTGGCGGTTCTTGATGGAAAGAAAATACTGGTTCTTGAATATGAGGGACAGAGTGATCTCAGGGAAAAGACAGAGGTGATAAAGAACGTTCTGGAAGACGGGAAGTGAGGTGCGGGCAATGAAGAAAGAGCGTTATAAATATCCGCCGGTCAGTATTTTTGATATCAAAGAGATAGAGGACTGGCTGGAAGAAATGGCCGCCGAGGGCTGGTACCTGAACGAGGCAGGTTCCTACGCCTGGCACTTTGAGGCAGGTGAGCCGGGGAATGTCCGCTACCGCATCGACCCCGCAACGGAGAAAAAAGGAAAACCGGACGAAGAAAAACGGCTTGATTATGAGGAGATGGGCTGGCGCTATGCGGCAACCCAAAGGGAGTTTTATCATATATTTATGTCCGATGACCCGGAGGCGGAGGAACTGCATACCGACGCGGTGGTGGAGAGCTTTTCCGTCAGAATGCTGGAAAAAAAGCTGAAAAATGAGCTGTTGGAAGGGGTACTGATACTGGCGCTGCTATTGTTCAACGCCTTCACCGTGTTGAGGGATTGGGTCCGGTATCCGGTACTGACTCTGATGGAAATGAGAGCGGCAACGATGTTTTATCAGATATTCTGGGTTATCTGGCTTGTGTGCTGGAGCCGCGTTGTTATAAAAACAGGCAGGCGGAGAAAGTACCTGGCAGCAGGAATGATGCCGGATGAAAAAACAGTACATACAAAGCGCGGGAGTAAAAGGAAAAGGCTCTGGCCTTCCATAGAGCGGCTCAGTGTGATTCTGCTTGTTGCCGGGCTGGTTCTGTCCATGTTTCCGGAAAAGAGCGGCCGGGAGGTTTCTATGGAGGAAAAAGCCAGGACAGTGCTGACGCTTGAAAAGCTGGAGGGAGATAAAAACGAAGCCGTTAAGAGAAGTCCGGAAGAAGAGAGGAACAGAGATCGGGAAGACGACATGATAATGTGGACGCGGTTCAGCCTGTTCACCGGGAGCAGCTATGAGATTCATGATCAGGGAGAAGATGCTGCAGGGGAAAGGGGGAAGAATGGCGGCAGTCCTTCTACCCTCCACGTGATGTACTACCGCCCCCGTTTCCGGAAAATGGCGGATGGGCTGTACTCAGAACTGCAGAGAAAGTATCTGGCCGGCTGTGCCATGGAGATAACGGAGCCGCCGGATGGGGCGGAAGCTTTTCACGTTGTGATGGGAACCCGCGGCGACGGAACCCAGGTTGCGGTGGCCAGGCAGGAAGACCGGCTGCTTTTGGCTGAGTATTCGGGAAATGCTGAATTAAAGCAGAAGATATCACTGATAGAAGAGGTTCTGGCTTCGGAAAGGAGGCGGGGATTCTGAACGGAAAACACTCAGGTCAACAGCATCTGGAAAAGCTTCCTGTTAATGAAATGGATATAAGGGCGGTGGAAGATTGGCTTGCACAGATGGCAGAAAAGGGATACTTTCTGGATGAGACCGCCTGGTCATGGTGGTATTTTAACACCGGGGAACCGGCAAAGGTCCGCTACCGCATTGAGCCGGTCAATGAAAAGAACGGAAAGATGGATCCTCTTAATTGCGGCGGTTTTCGTTTCTCTGTTTATGACGATAGGGAGAGGCGGACCGATCCGTCAGGAGATGCAGGATAAAACCCTGCCGGTGCTCCAGGTTCTGGAAACGGGAACCGTGGAAGAGAACACGGATGGAAAAGACGGCGATGTGCTCTATTACTTCAGCCTGCTGCTGAACGAGAGATACGAAATCAGACAGCAGGCCGCCGTGAGAGAAGAAGGGGCGGAGGAGAGCAGTGTTTCTTCCCTGAAAGTTGACCTGTACGACGCGCGTTTTAACTGGCTGGCCGAGCTTCTGTACAGCGACCTGGAGAAGGAGCACCTTTCTAAATACGGAAAAGCATACAGCCGGCTGCCCAAAGAGGGATATGAATATTATTCCGTTTTAGAAGACGGGGAAAATCAGATTCTCGTGGCAAAGAAGGGGAAAAAGGTTCTGGTTATCTATTACCGGGGGAAAGAGAGGCTGGAGGAAAAGGCCGGGATTCTGGAGAGCGTCTTATAATTCCCGGCCGGAATCACGCTTGGCAGGCATCTTGGAGACTGGCGGGAACGTGAAGGGAAATCCGGTTGTGAAAATTGATGCATTTCAGGAAAATACAATATAATAGAGAGACTGTCACAGAATGCGGGTTTCAACATGGAAACGTCCGGTAGATACAATCGGCCTTATCCTCTGTCGGAAACCGCATTTTGCGGCAGTCTTTTTTTTTACAAAAATAGTGATTTGTTAAAGAAAAACCGTTCCGCGGGAGATGAGCACTGCGCGCAAAAGAAGTATGGGCGCTTCAGCGGCTGCGCTCCGGAGCCAGGCCGGACCATGGGAGAGGCGGAACCATGAAAAGTGCACGATATTATGCATAAAGTTGAACAGTTTATCACATTTATGC
>CATWBR010000409.1 GCA_958349075.1 uncultured Clostridium sp. | reverse complement strand
GACTCCCAGGTTCCCTGCGGAATCTTTTTCTCCCTTCTTCCCCACGGGAAGGTGAGCGCCCGGGACTGAAGACGCGCAGGTTATCGCCATTCCGCCCGGCCTGCGGCGGCTGATTTGTTCTATTCCTTCAAAGGGGGAGGTATTGTCGCTGCCACTACGTTCTTCCGATTGCAGGGCGGAAACGCTCAAGCCGATGAAATTACAGGTAACACAGCCACGTAGTGGCCGCGACAATACTCTCCCCACTTGACGGAAGAGACAATCAGCCCTGAAGCCGGCGGACGGGGCAAACACCCTTTGCTGAGTCTTCAGTCCCGTCAATCACCTGCCCGGGGAAGGAGGAGAAAAACTTTCCGAAGGGGACCTTGAAGCCCGCCGGTGCTTGGACGGCGTCCTTTGACGTCCTAGCATCCGCTGTGCGCTTCATAAGCGGGAGCGAGTCCCCGCAGGAATTTTTTTCTCCGTATTCCCCTCTTACAACAACCTGCAAACCGGGACTGAAGACTCATATACAACTACCCACTCCCCCGTCCGACGTCTTACAGAGGCGTCCCCGCACCTCAACTAATTATAGATCAAACGGCTGAACCTCATCTCTCTCAATTAAAAACGTTACCGGTCTCAGTCCGTCTGTACAGCATCCAACCTCAACTCCGTCTTCTTTTGTCCACGGTGCGTAGGAACCGCCGCGGCTGATTGTCAGCATCTGCGGGTAAAGGGCTGCCCATGCCTGAGCACAGAACCCCTCCGGACATGTCATGAAGGCGTCTACAATTATCTCCTGGCCCTCCTTAAAACCTCCGCATGGTTTCAGTTCTTTTCCGATTGATAAGTATTTCTCTGCCAGTTCCGGATAAATTGCTGTCTTTAATACTGTTAATTTTACTTTATACATTTCTGCCATGATTTTATACCCCTTTTTTCGTTAATTAATTTTTTCGTTTGATTTTTTCTTAGTATTTCTCTCGCTTGATTTTCATCTGATTTCTTTGGCTGTTTTTATTGTTCTGTGTTTTATTTCTTTGATTCTTATAACTTTTTATCTCAGCATATTCTTTCAATTTACGTTATTTAATCATCTTGATCGGGCGGCGCCCCGCCCGGTTGCGGTACTCACTTTCTCCCCGCAGCCTGCCGTAAGTCGCCCGGCAGCCGGAGTTCCTTATCCTGTTCCGCTGTCAATACGCCAGAATCCTGGCCGGATTATCGATCATGATACTCCTGATTGCATAGTCCGACACACCGCCATACTGTTTGAGTGCCGGTACGGCAAACTTGGTAAGACGGCAGTAGCCTTCCCCGCCACATCGTCTGGCCATTGTTTTGACGCACATATCGGTGCCCAGTACCATCTGCCGGCAGTGGCCTTCATTAATCAGCCTGACAAGACCGGCCAGTTTCATATAATCTGGATTTGACTGGGAACCCAGGGCCTCTAGGTCAATCTGGCCCGACATAAACTCTACGGAAACGTTGGCGCCTGCTGAAAGTATCGCTTTCGCCACATCCAGATTAAGGGCCCAAAGCTCCGGATACCGTATCATCTCCGACAGTCCCCTGTTGTTCGCCATCGAAACATGGGCAATGACAATCTTCTCTGCCGGAACGCCCTCCTCTTTCAGGACTTCCACAATCTTTTTAGGGTCGCCGCCTCCCTGGCCGCAGGGATGGACCGTGATCGACATTCCCGTGTCCTTTGCCATCTGGCCTCCGGCCCGCAGGGACATCTCCTCTCTCTTTGTAAAGCTTGAAAGCGCTATTTTTACACAGCCGGGTTTCACTCCGGTATCCTCAATGCCGTTTTCAAACTCATCCATCATACGTTTATAGAAGTCGCCTGTCTTCCAGTCGTCAAACCGGCCCATCCAGGACGATTCAATATAAAAGCCGGTGGCCGTGATAATATTGACCCCTGTCTTCTCCGATATTCTCTTAATTGCCGCCACATCCAGGCGGATTCCCGGAACGCTCAGTTCCAGAAGGGAGTCTCCTCCCGATTCTTTATAATCTGCCACTTCCCCCGTCATGACTTCCTCATCGTCAAGATTCATTGCATCCTGGCACAGAGTGAAGTTGCGTTTTAAAAGGCCGATATTCTCCAGTGAAATCTTGTCTTCCCATTGAATAGGGAGGTTCTTTGGCATCGAGGGGCGGCAAATCTCTCCCATATCGGTCCCATCAAACATGACGTGTTCATGCATATCGGTATAACCTAATTCCTCCGGTGCAATGTCACCGCACACAGTTGTAATTCTGGGCATAATATCCTCCTTAAATTAAACATTCTTTGCCTTGGCCGTCTCCGGCTCTCAGCCGTTTCCCTCCATCATATGGCAGGCCGCAAGATGGCCGTCTCCGCATGGGTGGAGCTTTGGATTTTCTTTTTTACACCGCTCCGTCGCATGCTGGCATCTCGGGTGGAACGGGCAGCCGCTGGGGCGGTTTGCCGGGTCGGCGATATTTCCTTCTATTACCTGCAGACGGCTTGCCTTGGTCTGAAGCGTCGGGATGCAGGTGAGAAGCCCCTTCGTGTAGGGATGCTTCGGATGCTTAAATAAATCGGACGTATAGGCCTCCTCCACAATCTGGCCGCTGTAAAATACTACAACGCGGTCGGCGACGTCGGAGATTACGCCTAAATCATGAGTTACAATCATAATACTCATTCCGTATTCACCGCGGAGCTTTTTAATCAGGTCCATAATCTGCGCCTGAATTGTCACATCCAGAGCCGTAGTAGGCTCGTCTGCCAGCAGGATCTGCGGTTTACAGGCCAGGGCCATGGCAATCATGACTCTCTGGCGCATCCCTCCGGAAAGCTGGTGAGGATAGTCATTGATCCTCTTTTCCGCATTGGGAATTTCCACCTGTTTGAGAAGTTCCAGTGCCTTTGCCATTGCCGCATTTTTCAGCATTCTCTCATGCAGCATCAGGCTCTCTGCAATCTGCGGTCCGATTTTGATAACCGGATCCAGGCTGGTCATCGGCTCCTGGAATATCATGGATATTTCTTTTCCTCTGATTCTGGTGAAATCCCTCATCGGCATATCCAGAATATTCTGGCCTTTGTAATAGATTTCTCCCTCTATCTGTGCGGGCGGCGTCTTGACAAGACGCAGAATCGTCGACATCGTGACGCTCTTACCGCATCCCGACTCTCCTACAATGCCCAGAGTCTCACCTTTGCCCAGTGACAGGTTCACGCCGTTTACAGCATGGATTGCTCCGCCGTCCATTGGAAATTTTACGAACAGATTTTTTATTTCCAAAATTTTATCATTATCCAACTTCGTACCTCCTAAAGCGTTACTGCCATTATTTTAATTTGGGGTCCAGATAATCTCTGATACCATCGCCCAAAAGATTGAATGCAAAGATTGTAAGTGCGATCATCAGTCCGGCGAAACCTGCAATCCAGGGTGCGTTGAATATGTAGCTCTTGCCTTCGCTGATAACAAGTCCCCAGGACGGTGTCGGCTTCGGAATGCCGAATCCCAGATATCCCAGTGAGGACTCCGCCATAATGGAACCGCCGACACTGAAGGAAAGTATAACGAAAATCTGAGGCAGCGTATTCGGAAGGATATGACGGAACAGAATCTTGCTGCTCTTTGTACCCATGGATTTCGCCGCCATAACATAGGTCCGCTCTCCCACATTCAGGGCCGCGCCTCTCGTAACACGGTAGAATGCCGGTATCAACGGAATCCCCAGCGACAGACACATATTGAGGACGGACGGCCCCAGGGCGATTCCGATCAACAGTGAAAGCAGAATCGACGGGAAGGACATGAATACGTCCATGACACGGCCCAGGGTAAAGTCGAAGGGACCTCTGAAGTAACCGCCCATCAGGCCGAGAATGGAACCGAGCACCAGGCCCAGCGCCACAGCAGCCAGGGATACAGTCAGGGAAATCCTGGCTCCGTAGATAACCCTTGTCCAGACGTCGCGGCCAAAATTGTCGGTGCCCATAATATGCTTGGCACTGGGCGGCTGCAGCTTATCGGAAAGCGTTATCGTATCAAATGCATAAGGGGTCAGAAAGTTGGCGAAAACCGCCAGACAGACGATGACAGTCAGGATAATCAGGCCGGCCGCAATCCCCTTATTTTTCTTAAAAAAT
>CATWBR010000408.1 GCA_958349075.1 uncultured Clostridium sp. | reverse complement strand
ATTTACAGCTCCTTCTGTTTTCAGGTAAATAATTTTTTATATGGGATATGAAATGCTTATGGAAAACATATAAAAAACATATTTTTAATTATGATTCATATCTGCTATACTGAAAGATAAGAAAAGCGCCGGAAATCCAATACAGAAGTGGGGAAATAAGGCGGTTTAAAGGTTACGGTTTAAAGAGCTCGACAGCATCATTTTTAGGAGGAAGACATTATGATGATTAACAAACCGGCCGTCTGCGGCACACTGGAATCCAGCGACGTGCAGATTACAATCAGGCCAAACGAGGGAAAAGGAATAGAAATTCAACTGGACAGCGTTGTGAAAACTATTTTCGGTGATGAGATTTTGAAGACGGTAAGAGAGGTTCTGGAGGAATTCGGAGTGGAGGACGCCGAGGTCTGCCTGGTTGACAAGGGGGCGCTGGACTGCGTGATACGTTCCAGAATGCAGGCCGTGATTCTCCGTGCTTCGGGGGAGAAATACGACTGGTCGAAGGAGGACGCATTATGGAAAACAGCCTGACAGAGAAGAAAGGCCTGACAGAAAAGAACAGCCTGACAGAGAAAGACAGCTCTGCCGGGAAGAGCAGCTTAAAGAGGACATCCCTCTATGCCAGCGCATCCAGCCCGGTCAATATGATACAGGCGGCGTTTTATGAGGAAGACTGTCTTGTTTATGATTTGGAGGACTCCGTATCGGCGGCGGAGAAGGATTCGGCCAGATTTCTGGTCTGCAATGCCCTGCGTTACCACAGGCCAAAGGACAAATATGTGGTAGTCCGTGTTAATGGTATTTATTCCGAGTATATCGAAGAGGATCTGGAGGCTGTGGTACGGGCCAGGCCGGATGCCGTCCGTATTCCCAAGGTGGAATATGGACGTGAGGTAAAGTCCATTTCCGCAAGGATAGCGGAGATAGAGAAAAAAGCGGGAATTGAAGAGGGAACCACCAGACTGTGGTGTAATATTGAATCCTATATGGGAGTCCTGAATGCCAGGGAAATTGCCCTCGCCGATCCGCGTGTGGAGGCTATGGCACTCGGAGCGGAGGACTTTACCGCGAGCATGGGAGCAGTCAGGACAAGAACCGGCATGGAGGTATTTTATGCGAGAAACGCCGTTCTTCTGGCATGCCGTGAGGCCGGAATCGATGCCCTCGACATTGTATTTTCCAATATTAACGATATGGAGGGGCTTAAAGAAGACGCTGCGCTGTCGAGAAATCTGGGATTTGACGGTAAGACGGTAATCCATCCACGGCAGATCGAGGCGGTCAACACCTGTTTCGCCCCAAGTGAGAAGGAAGTACGCTATGCGGTGAGAGTACTTGAGACTCTGGAGGAAGGAAAGCGGAAGGGAAAGGGCGTCATCACGCTGGACGGCAGCATGCTTGATAAACCGATGGAGCTGCGCGCGAAGGCGACGCTTGAAAAGGCCAGGGCGGCCGGTATGAACGTGGGAGGTGGGTACCATGATTAAAAATGCGGTGGGAAGGGAACTTCCTGAAATGATAGGAGATTATAAAGTGAAACCTTATACCGGCATCGAAGGTGACTGTTCTTCGGAAAAGCCGGTGGCGTCGGCCAGACGTCTGTCCACAGTGAGACCGGGAGACAGAAAGCTGCAGCCGGGGTTAAAAGAGGCGGTGGCAGCCAGCGGGCTGAAAGACGGAATGACGATTTCTTTCCACCACAGTTTCCGCGAGGGGGATCAGATTATCGGCCGGGTTTTAACGGCAATCAGGGAGCTGGGTATCAAAGGCCTTAAGTTTGCCCCCAGCGCGGTGGTGAATATTAAGAATCCGTCCATCGTGGACTTTGTAAAGGACGGCACGATTGTGCATATCGAGGCCAGTGGAATCAGGGGAGAGCTGGGAGACGCCGTACTGGACGGTGTGATGGAGGAGCCGGTGATTCTCCGCCCCCACGGTGCAAGGCCAAGGGCGATCGAGGCGGGCGAACTGTCAGTTGACGTGGCTTTTATCGGAGCCTCGGCGGCCGATGATTACGGCAATGCGACGGGTCTTGTGGGACCGAATGCCTGCGGAGCGCTGGGATATTCTTTTATTGATGCGATGACTGCGGAAAAAGTGATTATCGTTACCGATAACCTTGTGGAATACCCATGCATCCCGATCAGCATTTCACAGGAATACGTAGACTATGTGGTAGTTGTGGATTCCATCGGAGACACGGCAAAGATAGGCGCCGGTGCGGCAAGAGTGACGAAGAATCCAAGGGATCTCCTGATTGCAAAGAGGGCGGCTGAAGTAATGGCCGCGTCGCGCCGTTTCACCGACGGATTTGTTTTCCAGACAGGGGCCGGCGCTATCAGCATTGCCTGTACGAAATATTTGGAAGAAAAGATGGAAGAGAGAGGCGTAAAGGCCTCCATGGCTCTGGGCGGAATTCCGGCGGCGATCGTGGAAATGCATGAAAAAGGCCTTGTCCGCACGGTGGCCTGTTCCCAGTCGTTTGACGCCGTGGCGGCGAAGGCAATCGTAGACTATCCCGGAATTATTGAAATTGACAACTCTCTCTACGCCAATCCGGGCCGGAAGGGATGCATGCTGAACCGGGAGACGTTCGGAGTCCTGGCGGCATTGGAAGTGGATACGGATTTCAACGTCAACATCCTGACCGGATGCAGCGGAGAGATGATGGGAGGGCTTGGCGGCGGGCCTGATGTGGCGGCGGGGGCCCAGATTTCCATCGTTGTACTGCCGATTGTCAGAGGACGTATCCCGTCGGTCGTGAAAAAGGTGTTCACGTGCTGCACACCGGGAGATACCGTGGCCGTTGTTATCACGGAAGCAGGCATTGCCCTGAACCCAAGACATAAAAATTATACGGAATTGAAAGAAGACCTTGAGAAGACGAATCTCAAGCTGGTCACCATCGAAGAGCTCCGGCGTATTGCCGAGGGCATGACGGGAACGCCCAAACCTATTGAGTGTACCGATAAGATCACCTGCATTGTCGAGTACAGGGACGGAACGGTCCTGGATGTCATCCATGAGATTATAAGGCCGGATGAATTATAACGGTTCACCGGCCTCAGAGAAAGACTGTTTCACATAATTCCAAAACGCTTTGGCGCCGGCCGGGAGCAGCCTGTTACGTCCGCAGATCATATAGAGACGGGAGGTTGGTTCCGGTTCGGTGATTTTTAAATAGGCCAGCCTCCGGTCATCCGTATACAGCTTGACGGATTCCGGGCAGATGGCAACCCCTGTATTCTGGGCAATCAGGGGAATGATTCCGGCGAGCTGGTTATAAAGAGCGAATATCTGGTAGCTTTCCGAGGCGGAGCTGAACCAGCTCAGGATTTCACGCTGGAGCGGCTGGCGGGATGGGATAAACAGCGGTTCCCGGCTGAGTCTCTCCAGGGAGACGCATGTTTCTCCTGCCAGGGAATGATTTTTGCTGACGATGGCAATCCACGTCTCCGTCTTTAGAAAGGCAGTTTCAAATTTCTGCTGTTCCAGCGGAGCGCGCACGATCCCGATATCGGCAATGCCCTCTTTGATGCGGCGGCAGACGTCGTTGCTGTTGCCGCACCAGATGTCATAGCTGATCTGTGGATATAACGTCTTAAAATCGGGCAGAATGGCCGGCAGGACACTGGCGCTGCACGTTTCGGTGACGCCCAGCAGCAGGGTACCCTTAACGGTTTCCTGTTTCATCAGGTTAAGCTGCTGGGCGGTGTGTTCCGACAGGTTGAGAATATGTTCCGCCTGCTGCGCCAGGTATTTCCCCTCCTCTGTCAACTGGATTTTCCGTTTTCCGCGCACGAAAAGCTGAACCCCAAGTTCCTCCTCCAACTGGCTTAACTGTCTGCTTAAGGGCGGCTGGGAAATGTTGAGCTTGTGTGCGGCATGGGTAATATTCAGTTCGGTAGCAACGGTAAGAAAATATTTTAAAGTTCGAAGTTCCATTTTACGATACCTTTTTAGTATGATAATAGTGATATTATATGTATTTTAAATAAATCCGTCAATGTGTTATTATGATAAAAACATAAAATTAGAAGGAAAAAGGTAAAATGGATACGATACTACATTATATTATTTCTTATATAGGAGGCTTTTTAGGCGTCTATACGATACTGTTACGAGGCGGAAAC
>CATWBR010000407.1 GCA_958349075.1 uncultured Clostridium sp. | reverse complement strand
CCGGCGCCGTCCTTTCCTTCGGATACTCATAGCGGATATCCGGCGTCTCGTCTTTCCTCATCAGGACTTTCAAGGTCTGCTCCTTTTCGCCCAGGCACATGGACAGGGGAACCTCATCTTTCTTACCGTCTATAATCTTTAACGAGGGAAAGGTCTTATTTTTTTCAAATATTTCATAATAATCATAATTCTCAAAGGCGTAACCGGCCAGTTTTCTCATATCATCCCATTTGTACGTCTTATGGGGAGGCCAGCCGCAGCCAAGCAGGGCTACCGTAAACTCTCTCCCATCCTTCTTAAGCGCACCCACATAACAGTATCCGGCATTCCCGGTGAATCCCGTCTTTCCCGACAGCGCTTCCGGCATCATCGAAAGCAGGGCATTGTGGTTTCCCAGGTAAAAGGAACGTTTTCCGCTCTCATCGGTGATTGTTCTGGACGCGGTTCTCGTAATATCCAGAAACTCTTTACTCTTTGGGGACTGTTCCACGCAGTAGCGCATAATTCTTGCCAGATCCGCGGCGGTCGTGGAGTGGGGCTCACCGTCCTCTTTTCTGGTTCCGTCCAGGCCGTTGGGAGTCACAAAACAGGTGTCCGTGCAGCCGATATCCCGGGCTTTCTGGTTCATTATCTCTGCAAAACCATCCACTGTACCGCCTATGTGCTCCGCTATCGCTACCGCCGTATCATTGTGGGACTCAAGCATCAGGGAATAAAGCAAGTCTCCCAGACGGTATTTCTCCCCCGTCCTTATGTTAAGCTGGACATCAGGCATGGAAGCCGCGTAAGAGCTCACCTCGACCATATCATCCAGATTTCCCTGTTCCAGAGCCAGAATACACGTCATGATCTTTGTCGTACTGGCCATCGGCCTCTTCTCGGCCGCCTCTTTTCCATATAAAATACGCCCCGTAGCAGCGTCCATGAGCACTGCCGACTGGGCGCACAATTTTGGCTGGGATATTGGCCCGGATTCTGCCTCTCCTGTGGTTTCCTGCTCCGCCCTCTGCCCTGTTTCCTGCAGTGTTTCCACTCCCGTCTCGGCGGCCTGGCAAAATACCGCCGTTTTCCGGTCTGTCCCAACAATTACGAGAAACAGCCCCAGAAATACGGCGGCAGCAATTTTCTTTATTCTATCTCTCATCCCCGCTCTCCCGAAAATCTCCTCAGGAAAACTATATGCGGATAAAAAATCATTTATTCCAGCGGCTCATTAAGCTTTTCCGTTCCCGGCAGCACAAACCGTCCGCCTGCGATAATGGCTGTTACGGTTCCGTCTGCATGAACCGCTTCAATGCGGTCCAACTCGGAGTAAGGAATTGTAATATCCGTATGGCAGTTGAAATAGGCCTCGGCCGGATCTTCACTCCTGCGGACAGAAATCTCATTCTCTTTTGCCACAATCTCCTTCCCATCCGGGTTGTGCATCGGGCAGTCCTCCATCCAACTATAGCACGTATCTCCTACTGCAAAATGCGGTCCCATCTTCTCGGCAATCAGAATCGGGAATTTATCAAGAATCTGGTATTGCTGTGCCACCGCATAAGCCGTCGTATTGGTGCCAATAGCGAATTCTCCCATCGGCAGGCTGTCGTGATTCTTCATGATAGCCTGTTTCACCAGAGCTTTTCCCTCTTTCTCCTCAGCAAAGTTGGCGCAGCCGTAATCCGTAATCTTTCCATCTTTAAATTCCATATAGAGATCTTTGAACTGGTAATCGCCGATGTAGACACAGCCTACGAAAAGTGTTCCTTCTGTCCCTGACAGCACAGGAGATGTAAAGACCTCTCCCACCGGAATATTCACGTCGGCCACACAGTTCTCAAATTTTGTTTCTTTATCTGGGTCTGCAAGCGTCCGGAGATTGATCCGAAGGTCGGTTCTGTTCTCTCCCATGCCGTAAACACGGACATATTCCGCCCGATCCAGGGCATCTATAATTAATTGCTGGATATCCCGGTAAAGCTCATAGTCCAGTGTGTTAATCCTGATTGTTTCCTCAAAAATCGCCTCAAAATCCCTGCCGATCTCCGGCAGCGGGAATGCAATAATGGTAAAGCTGGTCTCCATACCGGGCACATAAGCATCTGTAATCTGCATTGATTCATTTGAGTAAGCGAGAAGCAGTTTCTCCTGTTTATCACTCAGGGCAAAAGCTTCTTTTTTATTTTCCGGTGTAAAGCCTTCCTCGCCGAACGTCTCCACAACAGCCGGTCCCGCGTATCCTCTTGCCAAAGTCTTATATTCTTCATACGCCACCTTAAGGACGGACAGCTTTCTTTCTTTAAACGCCTTGTCCAGATAAATGGCGCTGTCATAGCGGTGGTCGTAATCATACTGTCTGTTGGCGGGCGTTGCACAGTAACCGTTCGTCCTTGTTGCGGCGCGGTTTATCGTTCCCACAGCAGCCCTGCTGATTACAGGCTCCAGTCCCATCTTTCTGAAATTCTCCACGGCCATGCGGATCATCCGCTCAAATCCGATGTGATACCGGATCTGCACCGTCTTCTTTCCTTTGTACTCGCGGCCGCTTGCCACAAATCCTTTCCTCAGCCCCTCGGTATAAGTGTCTGCCATCTTTCTGACGGTCTCCTCGGGAAGGGAATTTAAAAATGAGGCCACCTTCAGTTCTGATTCCGAGATATATTCCCCAAACCGGTAAAGATATCTGAGGTCGGAGAGATCACTGTCCATAATAATGGACTTTGCAAAATCCAGGGAAGGATCCAGTGTTTCACGCACCCTGTAGGTCAGCATTACATCGCAGTAGTCACTGACAAAATAGTAGAGAATCTCTTTCAGTTCCTTAAGCTCCGGTGTCTCTCCCTCAAACAGATTGTATGCCTCAATAAAAACCTCCTCCAGGATGGTCATATCCGCCATTCTGCTCTCAAAGGCATATACAATCATTCCCCGGATCTCCGTGTACAAAAATGACAGATACCGGCCAAAATCCTGACCCAGGCGTTCCACTGCATAAACGGGGTTCGCATAGCTCTCACCGTACTGTCCCGGCAGCACATCCTCATAAAGCCTGTGATTCAGCGCCTTCGCCTCATCCAGATCCAGTTTTTCAAGCTCACCGCTGTTCTGCTTACCGAAAACATCCTCGGCCATCAGGATAAATTCCGCTGTTCTTCTGAAATAATCCCTGTACGGTTCCTCCACCGTCTCCTCTGCTGCAAACTGGCTGATCCTCTCCAGGGCCAGTTCATGGCGTTCCGCCACTGCCTCATTCTCTTCTCTGAACATTTCCCAATACTTCATATTTATCACCTCTTAAATCCTATCAGTAATATTACAAAACACAGAATTACCATAGCGGCCGCAGCCACCGTCCCTATCTTTGCCAGGATATAATTCTTCTCCGGTTCCTTAAAGGAACGGTATCCATAGCGCAGCGATACAATGGAAAACAGCACACCCGAAAAACAGGCTGCCACAGCTCCCAGAGGTGTATCCCCCTGGCTTCTGACACTGAAAACCATCCCTGCAACACAGAGCGCCAGCCCCACAGCCGCAGATAGTAAACAGATGAAACTGTTCTCCGCCATCGGCTTTTTGATATATGAAATTCTGTTATCTGTCTGACGCGCCACTTGCCATCCTCCTGACTCCTCTTACAATACAGACACAGATATAGCCTGCAATTCCTCCTAATGTATTCAAAAACATATCATCCACATCAAAGCTTCCCACCTTGAATACAAGCTGAATCGTCTCAATTCCAAAGCTCATAAGAAAACTCAGCAGAAACGTATTGTACCATTTCTTTCCCCTGCGGCTGATAATCGGCAGGATAAAGCCAAAAGGCATGAAACAGACGACATTCCCCACCGTGTTCAGCAAGAAGGAACGCATTCCCAGCAGTTCCCTGTATCTGTAAAATCGTTTGATTTCCTTAAATAAAACGAGATTATAGGCATATTCTTCAGGCCCCGAACGGCCAAACCCGTCCGAAAAAAACAGACAATATGTCAACACCACCAGAGAGCAGATAAACAGTATCCAGCATATCTTCTGATGCATTTTTGTATTTTTAATCATATATTCCCCATCTATCGGCCATAGCAGCCCGGTCTTATGACCTGCCGCTGCCATAATTCCGTTCCGCCGCAGTGCGATCCTCGCGGAGCATTTTTATTT
>CATWBR010000406.1 GCA_958349075.1 uncultured Clostridium sp. | reverse complement strand
TTTGTAAAGTATCTGTAAAGTGTTATTGAAATTGCCGGATTCTACCAATATAATGGATGAAAAGGTATGAATTTATACCAAACCAAGGGGAGGAAAGATTATGTATGCTATGTATTTTGTAGCGGTTGGTTCACTGGCAGCGCTTTTGTTCGCAGCATCTATGTTTGCCAAAGTGAAAAAACAGCCGGAAGGAAACTCCGAGATGATTCGGATTTCCACTGCTGTGCGTGAAGGTGCCAATGCTTATCTGAGAAGACAGTATAAGGGTATCGGTATTTTCTTTGCAGTTATGTTTGTAATATTATTAGGGCTGGCGTTCAGCGGTTTACTCAGCTTCTTTACGCCGTTTGCATTCCTGACAGGAGGATTTTTCTCGGGATTATCCGGATTCATCGGAATGCGTACCGCCACGATGGCGAACTGCCGTACGGCAGAGGGAGCGTCCCACAGCCTGAACAGAGGGCTGAAGGTTGCCTTTTCCGCAGGTTCCGTTATGGGATTTACGGTTGTAGGACTTGGACTTCTCGATATCACCATCTGGTACACGATTTTGAACATGGTATTTGGTTCACTGCCTGAGGCGGAGCGTATTGCCCAGGTAACCGCCAACATGCTGACATTCGGTATGGGCGCCTCCAGTATGGCGCTGTTTGCCCGTGTAGGCGGCGGTATCTTTACAAAAGCAGCCGATGTAGGCGCCGACCTGGTTGGTAAGGTCGAGGCGGGAATCCCGGAGGATGATCCGCGTAACCCGGCTGTTATCGCAGATAACGTGGGTGACAACGTAGGCGACGTTGCCGGTATGGGCGCCGATCTCTATGAATCCTATGTAGGTTCCATTTTATCCACATTCGCCCTGGCTGTTGCGGCCGGACTGGGCGTGAAGGGCGTTGCGGTACCGATGCTCTTAGCTTCATTGGGAGTTATCTTCTCCATCATCGGCACCTTCTTTGTAAGCACCAAAGAGGACGCATCTCAGAAGAACCTTCTGCAGGCTCTGAGAAAAGGCACGAATATCAGTGCTGTTTTAATTGTTATCGCTTCTTTCGTGGCGGTGAAGGTGCTGCTTCCGAACAATATGGGCGTATACGCAGCCATCATTTCCGGCCTTGTTGCCGGTGTTCTGATCGGCGCGCTGACAGAGTATTATACATCCGACACATACAAACCGACACAGGATCTGGCCGCTTCCAGTGAGACAGGTTCCGCAACCGTTATTATCAGCGGACTTTCCCTTGGAATGCTTTCCACAGTGGCTCCCGTCGTCATCGTAGGCATCTCCGTGCTTGTCAGCTATTTCTGCGCAGGCGGAGCTTCCGATTTCAACCTGGGACTTTATGGAGTAGGTGTTTCTGCGGTAGGTATGCTGTCCACACTTGGAATCACACTGGCAACCGATGCTTACGGTCCAATCGCCGATAATGCGGGCGGTATTGCCGAGATGACACATATGCCTCACGAAGTAAGGGAGCGTACGGATGCCCTTGACTCCCTGGGTAACACGACCGCGGCAACCGGTAAAGGTTTTGCCATCGGTTCCGCCGCTTTAACGGCGCTGGCCCTGATCGCATCCTATATTGATAAAGTACATCAGATTGCACCCGACCTTGAGATGGATCTGACTATCATCAACCCGCCTGTACTGATTGGTCTTTTCATCGGCGGTATGCTGCCGTTCCTGTTCGCAGCCCTTACCATGGATGCCGTAGGTAAAGCAGCGCAGTCCATCGTAGTGGAAGTACGCCGCCAGTTCAAGGCAATTCCTGGACTGATGGAAGGAAAAGAGCAGCCTGATTATGCAGCCTGCGTAGACATGTGTACAAAATCAGCACAGAGCCTGATGATTGCACCGGCGCTGATTGCTGTTATCGTACCTGTTGGAGTAGGCCTTATCCTTGGAGTTAACGGTGTAGCCGGACTCCTTGCAGGAAATACCGTTACCGGTTTCGTACTCGCCATCATGATGGCTAACTCGGGCGGAGCCTGGGATAATGCGAAGAAATACATTGAGAGCGGCGCTCACGGCGGCAAGGGAAGCGACTGCCATAAAGCGGCGGTTGTAGGCGACACCGTAGGTGACCCATTCAAAGATACATCGGGTCCCGCTATCAACATCCTGATTAAGCTGACCACGATGGTTTCGATCGTATTTGCGGGAGTGGTTGTTTCATTCCACCTTCTGTAATCGGAATATAAAAGTAATTGATACAGTTAATGCCGTCCTGTTGCTGGATTCCAGCGACAGGGCGGCATTTTTATATTCTTATTCTTTTATTTCACCAGTACCTTTTTCGCCCATCCTCCGGTTTTATACCTTGTAAAGGAAATAGCGGAGCCGACAAGCCATCCAATCGGTATGGACCACCAGATTGCACCCGGTCCGATCCGGCTGGCCAGCACATAAGCCAGGAGTACGCGGGAGAAGAGGTTGCCCAGTGAGCTGGCCATAAAGGTTTTCATATCGCCTGAGCCTCTTAAAAGCCCGTTGCTTGAGAACATGATTCCCATTAATATGTAGAATGAGGATACCACGTGCATATAATCCATGCCATAGTTGATTGCATCAATGTTGGCGTTGGAATCCATAAACATGTTTAACAGATTCGGTCCGAACAGGAAGATAATCAGCGTGATGATGCCACTGAACACGACAACCATGAACATGTTGGCCTTGTAACCTTCTTTAACACGTTCAATTTTCCCGGCTCCGATATTCTGGGCCGTATAGCTGGACATGGCGTTTGAAAAGTTCATATTGGGCATCATTGCAAGGCTGTCGATTTTGGTCGCAGCCGTATAACCGGCAATAAAGACGGAACCGTAGGAATTTACCAGGCCCTGCATCATCAGCATGCTGATGGATACGATGGACTGCTGAATCATGGACGGAACGCCGATTCTGGCAATCCGTTCCACGGCGGAGAAATGGAACAGAGGCCGTTTTCCCTCATTCTCATGTCCCGGTTCATCCTCCAGATTTTTAAGGCGCGCCATGATGACGACTAACGACAGCCCGGCACAGACGCCCTGGGCAATCAGGGTGGCCCACGCCACACCGGCGACTCCCATGTGGAATTTGATTACAAATAAAAGATCCAGCACGATATTGGTCAGGGTCGACAGCATCAGGAAATAAAGCGGTGTTTTGCTGTCCCCCAGGGCATTGTAGATACCGTTTAAGGTATTGTAAATAAAGAGGAAAATGGCTCCTCCCAAATAAATGCGCAGGTAAATCAGGGAGTCTGCCATGATGTTGTCCGGTGTTTTTAACATCCTTAAAATTCCAGGAGATATAATCTCTCCAATCACGGTGATAGCGGCGCTCAGTACAAACTGGCCGATCAGCGCAGTGGAAATCGTGGTCTTCATCTCACGTACGCGTCCTGCTCCGAAGAGCTGTGAAATAACGACATTACATCCCATAGACAGTCCGGAAGCCAGGGCAACAGCCAGGAAAACGACCGGGAAAGATGCTCCGACGGCGGCCAGGGCGTCAGCCCCGACAAAATTGCCGACAACGATGGAGTCAACCATGTTGTATAATTGTTGAAACAGATTTCCCATCAGCATAGGAAGAGAAAAGAAAAACAGCAGTTTCAGCGGTTTTCCTTCCGTCAGATTTTTAATCATTTTCTATATTCTCCTTTCCTGCAAGAGCATTTCTGGCAATCCGTTCCAGATAACTTTGATACTCCTGCTTCTCATCTTCCGTGAATCCTGCAAAACAGCGTTCATTCCATTCTCTGGAAAAGGAATTGATGACTTCCAGCATCTTTTCCCCTTCTTCCGTCATTTCAATCAGCTTTTCACGTTTGTTGTCAGGGTTAACAAGGCGGCGTATCAAGCCGTGTTCTTCCAAACGTTCCATCACTCTTGCCATCCTGCCCTTGTCTATGTTGACAATACTGCAGAGGGTGTCCTGATTGCACTGCCCGTGGCGGCTTAAGGCCAGCAGGACAACGCTGTCCACAGGTTTCAGCTTACAGGTGCGCAGCCGCTCCCTCAAAAAGCTCTGCTCACATCGGCGTATAATACCAATATTAATCTGCATAAAAACCTCCCGGGAATAAAACAAAAGGTACAGTTTAGCCGGAAGAGCAGCAGTGAAAAAATAATTACTGCTCACTCAGTGAGCAGCAACGAGAGATAAATCC
>CATWBR010000405.1 GCA_958349075.1 uncultured Clostridium sp. | reverse complement strand
CCAGTCCTCTTTTGGGATATCCCGGATGGATACGGAAACCACCTCTTCACTGATCCCCAGCTCTTCTGCAATGGCCGTCCTCATCTTTTCTGCGAGAGCAGCCTTGGTATCGCGGTCTCTGCCCGGATACATTGTAATGGCGATATGCGGCATGTTATACACCTCCTTAATTCTTAGTGTAATTGTTCTTAATATTAATATCCGTAAAAAATCTGTGTGATCGGCGAACTCTTATCGAGAATCAGCGTATTGTTTCCGTTCTTCAGAGCCGTTTTCGCCGCATCCAGTGAACGGACAAAGTTATAAAAATCCGCCTTGCTGGAATCATTGTACGCATTGGAGAGGATCTGCATGTACTGCGCCTCACCCTCCGCCTTGATCTTCTCAGCCTCTGACCTGGCCTCCGACTTCATAACCGACACTTCTTTCGTCGTGTTGTTTTTAATCATCTGTGCGGAGGAATTACCCTGGGCCGAATAGGAGGCCGCTATATTGTTACGCTCGGAAATCATACGGTCATAAACCGCCTGTTTATTGTCATCCGGCATATCCAGTGATTTTGTCTCCACGGCCAGCACGGTAATTCCGTAGCCATCCAGCGAATTACTGATGTTGGAGTTAATGTCCAGCGCCAGTTTGCCGTTTCTGTTCTCAATAATTTCGGCCTGATCCATATTGGAGATGACGGATTTCATTGAAGAGAAAACCGAAGCTGAAATTCTCGACTGCGCCTGGGCAACCTGCCCGTTCAGATGCCTTGTAAACAGCACCGGATCGGAGATTCTCCAGAGTACAAATGCATCGGCAATCATGCTCTTCTTATCTCTTGTAATTACGTCTGATTTCGGAATATCATAAATCTGAAGTTCCTTCGGCACGGATGCGCTTTCCTGAATAAACGGTATCTTCAGAGATACTCCCGGCGTCTCCACGACGTCTACGATCTCGCCAAACTGCTTAATTAATTTGTATTCGTTCGGATAGGTTACAACAATGGAGGAGGCCAGAACTACGACCGCCGCCAGTGCTATAAAAACACCGATTACCTTATTGCCTGTTCGTTTCATTCTGAGTCCTCCTTAATTGTCCTGCTCTGTGTTCTGCGGTTTCTGCTGTGTTTCCCCTTCAGCCGCTTTCTGTGAAGACGCAGCCGTCTGTCCGGACTGACTGCCCGGGCTGGTCTGGGCCGGCGGCACATTCATGAAGCTGTCTAACGGAAGCATCTTCTGTGTCCCGCTCTCATCCACAATGTAAACCTTCAGGCTCGGAAGAACATCCTCCATCGTCTCATAGAACATTCTCTGCTTGGTGATCAGAGGATATTTGCTGTACTCCGCATACATCTGCTCAAAACGTGATACCTGGCCCTGGGCCTCATTAATTCTGGACTGTTTCTCTGCCTCGGCGTCCTTAATAATCTGGTCGCATTCGGCTTCCGCCTGCGGGATTTTCTCGTTTCTGTCCTTGTTGGCGTTATTAATGGCAGTTTCCTTGCCCTGCTTTGCATTTTCTACATTCTTAAATGCATTCAGAACTTCTTCCGTTGGCGGAAATCCATCCTGAATCGTAATGTTGACAACCGAGAGGCCGATGTCCTCCTCTATCATCCTGTTGGTCAGCTTTTCCTTGATTTCGGACTGGATTGCCGCCTTTCCTGTGGTGATGACATCGTCCACATTGTAAATTCCCACCGTGTCACGGATATAGGACTGAGCCAGCATCTTGAGAGTTGCCTCCGGGTCCTGGGACGCATACAGATACTTAACGGGGTCGTTTACCATGTATTCCAGATAGAAATCCGTATTTACAAAGTTAAAATCCTTTGTAATCATAACCGATTCTTCGTCAATGGACTGCCCTGTCTCAAGGCTGTAGCCGATGGGCATACCCGTGATAACCTTGGAAACCATCTTGACGTTCTGGATGAACGGTATCTTGAAATGCAGCCCTGCCTTCGATACTGCCTGGGGATTTCCAAGCGTGGTGACAACCGCGTAATTATCTTCGTCCAGCATATAGTAGGAATTAATGCCTGCAATAATTACAAAAAAGAGGAAAACCACCCCCAGCATTCTCTTGTATGGAGGTTTTTTCCTGATCTTTTTTCCATTGCTGTCAAAGGTTTCAGGCTCACTTTCCTTCTTTTTTTTCTTCAGCAAATCTTCAAACGGATTTTGGTTTCCAAATTGGTTTCCACCAAAGGGGTTTCTGTTTGTATACATGTTCACTCTCCTGTTCTTCTGTCTGATGCTTAAAAGCACATTTCCTCTGTTGAATTTCCTGCCGCTTTTCCTGGTGATGCACTCTTCTATTCTATCCTTTTCCCCCGGCTATTGCAATTACATTTTTAGCGTTTTCTTAACACATATTTTTACTATACTGTATTTTTATTGCAGCAGTACCGGAATTTCCAGTTTCTTTACCAGTTTATAATAGGGGGACGACAGGTAAAACGTCACCTCACTGCCGCCCTCTCCGTATGCGATAGTAAAGCCCTCCAGCCCGCTGCCGCTCTCCTCCCTGACAAGCGGAGTAACACCGCCGTTATAATACATGTCACGCTCCGCCTCTTCTCCTTCAAAGCCGCCGACCACATAAAATTCCAGGGCCGGATTCGTGGATTTTGCCGATGCGTCAATACGAAGTACGGATTTTATCACCGTTTCTCCGTTTTCGTCTGTGCCCATCTCCTGTTTGTCTTCCGTTTTATGTACCGCAGTGAGGGAAACCACTGCGTCACGGAACTTCACTTCCTGTTCAATCTCTTTGCTCTTTTCGGGAATTTCCACTTTTATTGCCGGTGAAACTTCATCGGAAGCCGCAATCATCTCCTCCGGAACGAATTCCGCCGACCGCAGTTTTACGCCTTTTGGCAGTTTACATGTATACTTTGTATGGCTTCCGGCTTTCAGGCCCTGATAACTTTCTTTCACAGAGGGAAAATGCCCCCACACTGCGGTGAGCGTTTCGGCATCTTCCTTCCCATCTTTTCCCGAATCCGTCACAATTCTGACTCCGGCCCGGCCCGGCCGAAGACAGAACCCGTCCTCCGAATAGGTATTCACAATAACGTTAAGTTCGCCCTCTACTTCCTTTCCCCAGGCGAAAACATAGAACCCATCCTGTTCGGTCATCCCGTCTATCTCCCCCAGGGTCTGATATTCGGGTGCCTTTTCAAACGCAAAGATAAGCGGTTCGTCGAATCCCTCTATCTCCAGTTCATATAATCCATTCGGCTTCTCCGTTGTAAATCTGCCGTCCTCTACGCTCTTTGTACATGACCTGGTCAGGGCTCCGTCTTCAAAATATTTTTCATACTCAGTTTGCGTAGACCCGGTCTTAAACGTCATACCGCCTGCGGGCATCCCATCTCCGTAAATTATGGCATTCGCCGTATACAGTCCCGGTTTTTTATTCTCGAAAAGCTTCGTCTCAAAATCACTTCTGCCGTAAATTCCTTTCTCCTCATCCAGACAGATATAACTCCAGTCCCATTCGGCGGGTTTTCCCTGCTCCTGCTTCTCCCGATTCTCCTTTTCCTGCTCCCTGATTTTTTTCGTTTCCTCCTCCGGCAGCAATTTTACGGAATAGTCGGCAATTTCATACTGCACCGTCATGCTCTGCCCCTGTCGCACCGCACCCAGCAGCCTCAGCTTTGCCATCCCGTTATCCAACTCAAGGCGGACGCCGTCTCCGGCTCCCTCACCGTGCGATAACTGGTAAAAAGCAGGACTGCCGGGTTCACATATCCCGTAGCCGTCCACAATCTGAAATCCTTTTACCACTTCTGACCCGGCTTGAGCCTCTTCCCGGCTTTCCTCCGCCTCTCCCTGTCCTGCCGGCCGGTCTTCCCCGATAGTTTCACTCTGCCCCGTCGGGATTTCAGAACCGCTCTCTGCGCCGCCCTTTCCTGAATCACTGCACCCGGACAGGATACTGATGGAGGACAGGCATATAATTGCTGCAAGCGCTGCTATTTTTTTCTTTTTCATAATAAAACCTCCTTAATCCTCTTTATAAGAAGTGACCGGATAAATGGGGGGAACTGGTATTTTTGTCTCTATCCGGCTGTTGGTTCCAAGCATTTCTTGTTGATTGGTTATATTTCTGATAATTATTGAGTTTATTTTACCATATTCTGTCTTTTTACATATTGAATATTAATT
>CATWBR010000404.1 GCA_958349075.1 uncultured Clostridium sp. | reverse complement strand
CTTAAAAAGAGGAGGAAAAGAAGTATGAGGAAACTAAGGCTTTTTATAGCGACAGCTTTATTAACACTGAGCATGGGGATGACGGCTTTTGCCGGAACCTGGCAGGCGCAAGAAAATGGACAATGGAAGTATCAGAATGATAATGGCGGTTATGCTACCGGCTGGATCGAAGATAATGGAAAGAGCTATTATCTTGATGCAAATGGTATTATGCTGGCTAATACGGTGACTCCGGACGGTTACAATGTTGGAGCTGATGGGGCATGGAATGGCCAGCCTAAGCAAACAGCAGCGTCAAACGCTGCTCCTACGACAGGACAAAAAAATGCGTTAGGCAAGGCTCTTGAATATTTAAATATTATGCCATTTTCTCGTACTGGACTAATTGAGCAATTAGAGTATGAAGGCTTTTCCATTGAAGATGCAACATACGCGGTAGATAACTGCGGAGCAGACTGGAATGTTCAAGCCGTAAAGTCAGCACAGAACTATTTAAATTTTATGTCATTTTCTCGATCCGGATTAATTGATCAGCTCGAATACGAGGGATTTTCTCGCTCACAGGCAGAATATGCAGTTTCTGCCATTGGTTATTAACATATAAAGTAAAAAGCCGAAACCCCTTGATACTACAAGGAATTTCGACTTCTTTCCATACAGCTCCCGGCCGGATTCGAACCGGCGACCTACGCATTACGAATGCGTTGCTCTACCGACTGAGCCACGGAAGCGTTTAAAAAATGCCCTGGATTAGCTCCAAAGCAATTTCTAAAATGACCTGTCCGGGAATCGAACCCGGGTTTACGCCGTGAGAGGGCGTCGTCTTAGCCGCTTGACCAACAGGCCATATTTCAGGTGTAATCGAGGCGACGTGATTCGAACACGCGACCTCTGCGTCCCGAACGCAGCGCTCTACCAAACTGAGCCACGCCTCGATACCTTTGGTAGTATAATATAAATATCAGGAAATGTCAACCATTTCTGAAGAAAAATATTATAAATTTTTTCACTCAATTTGTACAATTCTCCGGAACTCCTGATAACCCTTGAAACTGCAAGGTTTTCCCGATTTTAACAGAAATTCCGGAAAACTATTTAACGTAGTCTGGTTCCCTGAAACTACTCCCCGCTTACACCTCGACCGCAGCATATCCCAAATCATCCAGGATCTCCACCGCCTTCTTTTCACAGTGTTCGCAGCCTTCGATTGTCACGGTTTTTGAATTTAAATCGACCTGATGCTCAATTTCGGCAGCCGTCAGCGCCTTATCAATTCTGGATACGCAGCCTTCACACATAATTTCTTCGCATTTAAATTTCTTCATGGTTTTCTCCTTTAAAATTCTATCATAATTCAGCCTATAGTCTCAGCACCTTCATTGCCACGGCGCTTTTGTACATATCGTATCGGTACCTGCCGGTTCAACGCTCATCACTTCATCAGCTTCTGAATCGTTTTACATAGCTCCTCTACCGTCTCCTCGCCGTTCCCGGCTTCAATCTCATCTAAAACACACGTTTTAATATGATTTGACAGTAAAACCCTGGAAAAGCTGTTTAATGCCGCCTGGATAGCCGATACCTGATTCAGGATATCAACGCAGTAACGTTCATCCTCCACCATTGCCTTAATGCCGCGTACCTGTCCTTCTATTCTGTTCAGCCGTTTCAATAAGTCCTTTTCTTCGGTCAGGTTCCTGTGTTTATGTCTCTCCTCATTATCGCAGCAGCCCATTTTGATTCCCCCTTACATAGTCAGTCTCTATTTTTGAATACCCTCTTTATTATTACACTGTTAAGATCTGCATCAGGCTAGAGCGTGATTAAGCCAAACCCTGTTTAAACTTTAATTAAGCTTCAGGCCCTTTAGTCTCAGGGCATTGCCCACAACGCACACCGAACTTAACGACATTGCGAAACCGCCCAGCATCGGACTTAAAAGCGGACCTCCGAACAGGTAAAGCAGTCCTGCCGCCACTGGGATTCCAAGAGTGTTGTAGAAGAACGCCCAGAAAAGGTTCTGCTTAATATTGCGTATCGTAGCCCGGCTCAGTTTCACCGCTCTGTAAACATCCATCAAATCGGATTTCATCAGCACGATGTCTCCCGATTCCAGTGCGATATCACTTCCTGAACCAATCGCCGTTCCGACATCCGCCTGTACCAGCGCGGGAGCATCATTGACGCCGTCTCCTACCATCATAACGGTTTTTCCCCGACTTTGCAAGTCCGCAACGGTACCGGCCTTATCACCTGGCAGAACTTCCGCGATTACGTTGTCAATATGGGCCTCATGTGCGATATATTCAGCCGTTTTTTTATTATCTCCCGTGAGCATATAAACTTCCAGGCCAAGGCTTTTCAGCCTGTCAATGGCATGAATGCTGCTCTCTTTGATTGTATCCGCCACACAGATGATACCTGCCATCTTTCCGTCTGCCAGGACAAACATCGGCGTTTTTCCCTGCTCCGCATAAAAGCCGGCCTTTTCCATGTGGTCTGACATACCGGACAAGTCAGCGTTCCTCTTTTCACCTGATGCTGCAAGGGCTTCCAGCATCCTGACATTACCGATTCTGATTTCACGGCCTTCCAGCACCGCCTTGATGCCTGAACCCGTTATACTGTCAAACTCTTCCGGCCTGGCAAGCATGATTCCTTTCTCTTTTGCGTCCGCCACAATGGCTTCTCCCAGAGGGTGTTCCGACATCTGCTCACAGCTTGCCGCAACACGCAGCAGCTCTTCCGCATTCCAGCCGTCTTCCGGGATAATATCGGTTACTTTAGGCTTTCCTTCCGTGATCGTGCCGGTCTTATCGAGGACTACCGTATCCACTTTATGGCCGATCTCCAGCGCTTCTCCGCTCTTAATCAGAATTCCGTGGCTGGCGCCCACGCCGGTTCCCACCATGATTGCCGTTGGGGTTGCCAGTCCGAGTGCACAGGGGCAGGCAATGACGAGCACGGCCACAAAAATAGTTAATACAAAGGAGGCGTCCATCCCTCCCACAAACAGCCATAAGAGCGCCGCTGCAATAGCAATTCCCATAACTGCCGGAACAAACACTCCGGCCACCCGGTCTGCCAGTTTTGAAATGGGAGCTTTTCTCCCCTGGGCATCCTCCATCATCTTTACAATCCTTGCAAGAGTGGTATCGCCGCCCACATGGGTTACCTGTGCTTCCATCGCCCCGTTATAGTTCATACTTCCGCCAATCAGGTTATCGCCTTCACTTTTTTCCACCGGTATACTCTCTCCGGTCAGCATGGACTCATCCACACTGCTGTTTCCCTTTACAATAATACAGTCCAGAGGGATCCGGCTGCCCGGCTTAATCAGAATGTGGTCTCCAGTCTGAACGGACGAGGTCTCCACCTCACGTTCCTCCCCGTTCTCATAGACAATCGCCGTATCCGGTGCAAGTTCCATCAGTTTTCTGATGGCCTCGGAGGTCTTTCCCTTACTTCTTCCCTCCATATACTTACCAAGCATAACCAGTGTCACAACGACTGCAGCCGATTCATAATAAAGTGAATGGACTGCCATGGGGTCATTAAATGCCAGGAATGTCATAACAAGGCTGTAGAGGAATGCGCTTCCCGTTCCGATAGCCACAAGGGAATCCATGTTTGGATTGCCTTTAAACAATGCCCGCAGTCCTACCAGATAAAACTTCTTTCCGCAAATCAGGACCGGGATGGTCAGAATCATCTGAGCCAGTGCAAAATTGAGAGGATGGGTATGCATATTAATGATGTCGGGTACCGGCAGCGGGAACGGTACCATGTGTCCCATTGAGATATAGAGAAGTGGGAGCGCAAAAATAATCGCCACAATCAGTCTTTTCCTGCTGGCATTAAGCGCCTCCTCCTGCCTGATAAATGTCTCTTCCTCCTCGGCCATGCGATCCGCCTCAGCCGGCACCAGAGCCGCCTTAAATCCGGCCTTATCCACCTTTTCGGTGATCACTTCCGGGTTTACCAAAGCTTCGTCGTAGGTTATCGTCAGCTTGGATGTTGTCAGGTTGACATTACTCTCCCGTACCCCTTCCAGACGCCGGGTAACCCTCTCTACCGCGCTGCTGCATGCGGCACAGGTCATTCCGTCTATGTTGTATATTTCTGTTTTCATATTTTTCATCCTTTCTTGATGTACATATACCCCGTATAGGTATATTT
>CATWBR010000403.1 GCA_958349075.1 uncultured Clostridium sp. | reverse complement strand
TTATAAAAGATGAACAATAATCAGGAGGATGAACACCATGGCAAAGCGTGGCGGTTTTCCAGGCGGAATGCCTGGCAATATGAATAATTTGATGAAGCAGGCACAGAGGATGCAGCGGCAGATGGAAGAGACAACAAAAGAGCTGGAAGAAAAGCAGTATACTGCTTCCGCAGGCGGTGGAGCCGTAGCGGTTACCGTTTCCGGAAAAAAAGAAGTTGTATCTGTTAAACTTTCAGAAGAAGTAGTCGATCCTGATGATATTGAGATGCTTCAGGATTTAATCGTTGCGGCAACCAACGAGGCATTCCGTCAGGCGGAAGAGGAGAGCAGCGCGGCGATGTCAAAATTGACAGGCGGTTTAGGCGGCATGGGAGGCGGTTTCCCGTTCTAAAATATGGATTATTACAGCAATCAAATTACGAAATTAATAGAGGAGCTGTCAAAGCTGCCCGGCATCGGGAGCAAGTCGGCTCAGCGCCTGGCCTTTCATATCATCAATATGCCGCCGGAACAGGTGGAACGCCTGTCCATGGCAATGATTGACGCAAAGCGCAATGTGCGGTACTGCAGTGAATGCTTTACACTGACGGATAAGGAACTGTGCCCTATTTGCAGCAGTGACAGGCGGGATCACTCCACCATCATGGTGGTGGAAAATACAAGGGATCTGGCGGCCTATGAGAAGACCGGCAAGTATGAGGGAGTTTACCATGTGCTCCATGGGGCGATATCCCCCATGCTCGGAATAGGGCCGAACGATATCAAGCTGAAAGAACTGATGACCCGTCTTCAGAAAGCCGAGATAAATGAGGTGATCATAGCGACCAACTCCAGTTTGGAAGGCGAGACGACGGCCATGTACATCAGCAAACTGATTAAGCCTACCGGAATCAAGGTTACAAGAATCGCCAGCGGAGTGCCCGTGGGCGGAGATTTGGAATATATTGACGAGGTTACGCTGCTCCGGGCACTTGACGGACGGACGGAACTGTAAGGATTAAAAGTCGTCCGCTCCGCGCGGACGGTTAGGAGATGCAAAAGAGATGGATAAGTACGAGTTTAACATCAAAGTTGAACAGATTAAAAAACTGGTAAACAAAGGTGACTATGAAACCGCCATGAAAATTGCAGACACCATAGACTGGAGAAGAGTGCGCAGCACAAGCCTGCTCACGATGATTGCCCAGGTTTATGAGAGGAATGCAGAGTATCAGGATGCAAAGGATATTTTACTCCTTGCATTTGAGCGCGCGCCAATCGGTAAGGGGCTGTTATTTAAACTGACGGATCTTGCCCTGAGAGAGGGTAATGTGCCGGAAGCGGAGGCATATTACAGGGAGTTCTGTGATTTGGCTGTGGATGACCCGAGGCAGAACCTGCTCCGTTTCCTGATCCTGGAAGCAAAGGGAGCAACGACGGAACAGTTAATCCATTCCCTGGAGAAGTACTGCCAGGAAGAACTGGATGAAAAGTGGATGTACCATCTGGCAGAGCTGTACCAGCAGGCCGGTATGGAGAGCCAGTGCGTCAGCATGTGCGACAGGATTATGCTGATGTTCGGCCTGGGCAAATATGTGGACAAGGCCATGGAACTGAAGCTGCAGTTCGCCCCTTTGACAAAGTATCAGATGGACCTGGTGGAAAACAGAGAAAAATACGAAGAGAAACTGCGTGCTGTGGAAGAGAAGTACAACAGCAGGACGTTCAAGAGAGAGCCGGATGAAGATGAATACTACGACTCCGAGGATACGGAGGAGAGCGACATGGATAGCCGGGATACGGGTGAGCGCGGCAGAAGAAACCGTGAGATGGACAGAAGCCGTTCGGACGACTACGATATGAATGACGACTATGATATGGACGACGCAGATATGATGGATGAGCGTGACACGGATGATGACGGACAGCGCTATCCGGATGAGAGAAGCTTTCTGGAAGATGATCTCGTCTCCAGTCTCCATGAAGCCCGGGCAGAGGAAGAACTGGCCAGGGAAATGTCGCGCATGGAGCCATATGATGAGGAAGAAAGCGGTTCATTTGGCGAGACAAGAATTTTAGACAATATCCGTGATATTAAGGAATACAGACTTTCAGGCCATGCGGGACTGGAGGAGGACGATCTTGCGGCGGCTCAGGCGGCTGCGTCGGACGAACCTGTAATTAACCGATTTGAGGAAGAAGAGGAGACCATTGTGGAGGATTGGGATCTGGAGCCGGATGACGACCAGAGCAATCATCTGATGATCGAGGCGGAAGATCCCGAAAAAGGACTTGTGCTTGCCCTTGAATCACTTAAAAAGATCCACCGTGAACTCGGCACGAAAAACCCGGTGGCTAAAATCAGCGGAGATAACCTGAATAAGAAGGGGATCTTTGCAGTTGCGGAAAGACTTGCAGGAAAAGATTTGGTAGTTGAAAGAGCCGGTGATCTGGATCGTATCACGATCGGAGAACTGAGCGAATTGATGGAACAGGATAATACCGGGATGATTGTAGTCCTGATCGATACACCCGCCAGGATGGAGAGGATGCATAACAGCTATCCGTCCCTGGCTGGAAAATTCCAGTATATCGGCTGTGAAGGCGCGGCAGACGCCCATTACGGCTCAGACAGAAGCGAGAAATCGGAGGCGGAGAAGGCGCACGAGGAAGAACTCGTAAGGCTTCAGGCCGAGCGTGAGGCCGAGGCGGCAAGAAAACGTCTGGCAGAGCGCGAAGAAGAAATCAGACGCCAGGCAGCCCGCGATGCGGAAGATGCCAGAAGACTCCAGATGGAACGCGATGCGGAAGCCAGACGCCAGGAAGAAGAGAGCAGACGCCTCGCCGAATACGAAGCCGAAGAGGCAATGCGCCAGGCGGAATACGAAGCGGCTAATGCGGCACAGCAGCAGGCGGAATTGGAAGCAGACGAGGCCAGACGCCAGGCGGAGTATGAGGAAGACTTAGAGAGACGCCGCCAGGAGATGGAAGAAAACGAGCGCCGTTATCAGTATGAGTCCGGGGATGAGGCGGATGAAGAGCCTGAGGAGCCGGATGACGACGATTACCAGGATGAGCCGGAAGAGGTCTATCCGCGCGACCCGGATGATGGGAGTGAGATGGATGTGGAGGAATTTGCACAGTATGCGTGCAAGTACGCCACAGAAATTGACTGCAGCATTTCGGGCAAGAGCATGCTCGCTCTGTATGAGCGGGCGGAGATGATGGAGGAGGACGGAGTGCCTCTTACCAAAGCCAATGCTGAGGATCTGATAGAAGAAGCGGCAGACAAAGCGGAGAAACGTTCCTTTGGAGGAATGTTCTCTTCCAAGTACGATAAAGACGGTCTGCTGATCTTAAAGGAAAAGCATTTTTTTGACTAGAGAATATCGTTTAAGATACCTGCGGGAAAGAATCATGCATGACTGCGGGAGTGATTTCACGGACATGTTCCGGTATACGGTAAGAAAAGCAGGCGCTGCAGGGGGAAATTGTACTGCAGCGCCCTTCTCTTTAATGAAGGCGGAACACATCAGGAAAAGAGGCAATAATGGAAAACTGGTTATCGATTGCAGTTGCGGTCTATTTAATTGGGATGGTGCTATACGGCCACTACAAGGGATTTATCAAGTTAGCCGTGTCGGCAGTCGCCCTGGTCATTACCTTTGCGGCAATACACGTTGCGATGCCGCAGGTAACGGATTTTTTGAAAAATAATACCAAGATCTACAGTGCTTTCGAGGAGAGCATGAAGGATGCGATGAAGATAGAGGAGAGCGCCGATTCGGAGGAGCCTTCGGGACAGCGCACAATTATCGAGGGACTGGAGCTGCCGAAACAACTGAAAGAGGCTCTGCTGGAGAATAACAATAACGAAGTCTACAAAGTGCTGGGGGTGGAAACATTTACCCAGTATATAGCAAGCTACCTGGCAAACAGCATTATCAATATCATAGGTTTTCTCGTTCTGTTTGTAGTCGTCTTCGCTGCACTGAATATTATCACGGTATGGCTGGACCTGGTGGCGAAGCTGCCGATTCTGTCTGGAATCAATAAGATAGCCGGAGGTTTCCTGGGAGGAGCGGAGGCACTGATCTTTTTATGGATTCTCTGCCTTTTTGTCACGGCATTCTCAGGAACGGCGGGAGGAAAGGCATTAATACAGCAGATAGAGAGCAGCGCACTTCTTTCTTATATATATGAT
>CATWBR010000402.1 GCA_958349075.1 uncultured Clostridium sp. | reverse complement strand
CTGCACCCCAATTCCAGAGGTAAATTCCCCAAAAATCAAAAATATTTTTATCTATTTGTGCCAATTTTTCGCTCGCTCTTTGATTTATTTCGAATTGTTAGCATGCTATATTTTTAACACCAAAACTATTCACATTCAGTTATAACTGTGATATACTCCTGATTATAAGAGCAGTAACGGATGCTCGGGTAAAAATCTATCAATCAAATCATTCAAAATTGGGAGGAACGGATCATGGAAGTAAAAAATTACAACAACCTATTAGTCGAATTAGAAAATGGTATTGCAGTTGTCACAATTAACCGTCCTAAGTCTTTAAATGCACTGAACAGCGAGACGCTGGCCGAGCTTGGCGATATTGCCGCCGAGATTGAAAAGTCGAAAGAAGTAAAGGTGGTAATTCTGACAGGAGCCGGACAGAAGGCATTTGTCGCAGGCGCCGACATTTCTGAAATGGTTAACGCTACTCCCCAGGAAGGACGCGCAATGGCGCTTCTGGCAGCCGATACCTTTAAGAAATTTGAGAATATGCCTCAGGTAACCATTGCAGCCGTCAACGGATATGCCCTCGGCGGCGGATGTGAAATCTCCATGTGCTGTGACATCAGGATTGCTGCGGAAAATGCAAAATTTGCCCAGCCGGAAGTCAACCTCGGAATCCTTCCCGGTTTCGGAGGCACACAGCGCCTTCCAAGACTGATTGGAAAGGGACGCGCCAAGGAACTGATTTTCACCACGGACCAGATCGACGCGCAGGAGGCCTACCGCATCGGACTGGCTAATAAGGTGGTTCCTCAGGAAGATCTTCTCAATTACTGTAAGGAAATGGCCGCGAAAATCATGTCCAAGGCCAGCTTCGGAGTTACCCTTGCAAAACAGGCCATCAACACGGGCATGGACACCGATTTAGACAGCGGGCTGAAACTGGAAGCCAATCTCTTTGGCCTGGCATTCTCCACCCACGACAAAGCGGAAGGAATGCAGGCATTTCTGGAAAAGAGAAAAGCCGATTTGACGGATTTCTAAAATTCCATAGGCAGTGCAGTTCAACCGGAGTTGGAGTAAAACCCGGCTCCGGTACTTTTTATATTTTTTTCTCTGAAATTGTCTGATTTTAAGTTTGTTTTTATCAAAAAAACTAATATAGAGCTTTTATTTTTTATT
Source organism: uncultured Clostridium sp. (assembly GCA_958349075.1). Taxonomy (GTDB): domain Bacteria; phylum Bacillota; class Clostridia; order Lachnospirales; family Lachnospiraceae; genus Otoolea. The sequence goes on along the minus strand of CATWBR010000402.1, from coordinate 3,045 downwards.
TATATATACATTTTCAATTCTTAAACTACAGGAGGTAATATATGAGCAAGGTTTCTATTATAACAGCCGCCGAGGCAGCCGAAATGGTCACCGACCGCATGACCGTGACGACCAGCGGATTTGTGGCAAGCGATATGCCGGAGGCCCTGTCTAAAGCTCTGGAGCAGAGATTTCTGGAAACAGGCGCTCCGAGGGATCTGACCCTGTTTTACGCCGCCGCCCAGGGCAACAGGGACGGCAGCGGCGCCGACCATTTTGCCCATGAAGGCATGGTAAAACGCGTGATTGGCGGCCACTGGAATATGGTTCCGAACCTTGGCCGGATGGTGCTGGAAAACAAGGTCGAGGGTTACAATCTTCCCCAAGGCACTCTGTCACAGTTGTTCCGCGATATTGCGGCGCACCGTATCGGCACCATCACCCACGTAGGCCTGAATACCTTTGCCGATCCCAGAATTGAGGGCGGAAAGTTGAACTCCATTACAACGGAAGATCTGGTGGAGGTTGTAGAGATACTAGGTGAGGAAAAACTGCTTTATAAATCTTTTCCTATTGACATTGCTTTTATCCGAGGCACTTATTCCGATGAAAACGGCAACATAACGATGGAGCATGAGGTGGCGTCCCTTGAATCCACATCCATTGCACAGGCTGTCCGAAACAGCGGGGGCAAAGTGATTGTACAGGTGGAAAAGGTCGTAAAGAACGGCTGTCTCGATCCTAAACTCGTTAAAATCCCCGGTATCTATGTGGATTCCGTTGTGGTATGTGAGGATATGAAGGATCACGAACAGTGCGTTGGCTGTGAATATGACGGAGCTATGACCGGAGACTTCAGCGTACCCTTAAGCAGCCTGTCCTACCCTGCCCTCTCCGCTAAGAAAGTGATTGGCCGCAGGGCTGCAATGGAACTAAAAAATGATTCCGTCGTCAATCTGGGAATCGGAGTTCCCGAATACATTTCCATGGTTGCGAACGAAGAGGGAATCGGAGATTACATGACCCTGACCGTGGAGGCCGGGCCTGTGGGCGGAGTTCCCCAGGGAGGCCCTAAATTCGGCGGTTCCGTCAATCCCGAGGCAATTCTTGATCAGCCGTACCAGTTCGACTTTTACGACGGGGGCGGCGTGGACTATGCATTTCTCGGTCTGGCCCAGGCCGACAGCCGCGGCAATATCAATGTCAGCAAATTCGGTCCCAGAATAGCGGGCTGCGGAGGATTTATCAACATCACCCAGAATGCAAAACGCGTCTTCTTCTGCGGCACGTTTACCGCTGGCGGACTTAAAGTTGCCTTTGAAAACGGGGAACTTCAGATCCTTTCTGAAGGCAGGGAACAGAAATTCATCGAACAGGTGGAGCAGATCACCTTCAGCGGCGATTATGCCAATAAGACGGGGCAGCCGGTGCTCTACATCACGGAGCGGGCCGTATTCGAGCTTAGAAAAGACGGGGTTTATCTTTTAGAGGTGGCTCCCGGAATTGATATACAGACCCAGATTATCGATCAAATGGGATTTACTCCCAAAATGGACGGACAGCCAAAATTAATGGACAGCCGGATTTTCAGAAATGAGCTGATGGGTCTGGCCAGATAGCGAAATTTATTGTCAGGGGGGCATAAATCTATGAATTTTCAGATATGGATTTTATTTATTGCTATCGTATTGTTCGGGCTGTTGGCATTTAAACAGGTCAGCGCCCTGGTTCTGGCTCCAGTCATAACCATTTTTGTCGCAGTCTGCTCGGGACTTCCGATTCTGGAAAGTCTGCAGAACCAGTTCATGCCTGCGGCGGGAGATTACATTATCAAGTATTTCCTTATCTTTTTTGTGGGCGCACTGTTTGGCTCCGTTTATCAGTTTACGGGAGCCGCAGAATCCATTGCAAGGGCCATCGTCAGGGTCAGCAAAGGAAAATATGCCGCTCCGATTATCATGTGCATCACCGGAATACTGACATTTGGCGGCGTCAGCGGCTTTGTTGTATTTTTTGTCATCTACCCGATTGCCATCCAGCTATTTAAGGAAGCCAATCTTACGCGGAGACTGCTGCCGGCGGCCATTTCGGCGGGCTGCTGGACCTGGTCCATGAGCGGTCCGGGTTCTCCTTCCATCCAGAACTATATCGCCATGACCAACCTGGATACGCCGGCCACGGCAGCCTTTGTACCGTCTCTCATCACTACGGCAGCCATGTTTGCCATGATTTTCGCATGGCTGGAATACAGGGCCAGAAAATTCACCAAAAAGGGCCTGGTATTTAACGATGCTTCTCTTAAATACCAGCTCACCGACGAAGAAGTGAGTACTGAGGAAAGCAGGGATCTGCCTCACTGGATTATTGCATTCCTGCCGATTCTCATTATCCTGACCGTATTTAACCTTTTCGATTTCCCGGTGGAAACTGCAGTACTGGCCGGCATCGGCGCTTCCGTCCTTTTGATGTTCCGGCGGGTAGGCGGCCTGAGCCGCTGGATCGAGGTTTTTAACAAGGGAGCCGCCGACTCGGGAGTCGCAATCCTGAACACGGCTATTGTCGTCGGTTTTGGCGGGGTCGTACAGAATACGCAGGGTTTTTCCGACCTTGTATTGATGCTTAAAAACCTGCACATGCCGCCTCTTGTATTTGTTATGATCACCGTGGCTGTCTGCGCCGGAGCCTGCGGTTCCGCTTCCGGCGGAATGGGCGTTGCCTTTAATGCATTAAAAAGTACTTATATGGAAATGGGCATCAACTTCCAATATGTCCACCGCATTGCCGCCATCGCTGCCGGAACGCTTGATACCCTGCCCCATCAGGGTGCGCAGATTACGCTTCTAGGCATCTGTAAGATGACGCACAAGGAGGCTTACTGGGATATTGCCGTCACTCAGATCATTATTCCGTTTATCGCCTGCGGTTTTTTCATCGTGCTGGCATCCCTCGGGCTATAACAGTTCCGGACGGAATCGGACGTTTATCGTGAAATTACACAAAAAAGCGGCTGATAATTTTACACTTTGTATATTGACCCGCAGAGAAAAAAGAAGTATTATTTATGCA
>CATWBR010000401.1 GCA_958349075.1 uncultured Clostridium sp. | reverse complement strand
ATTAAAGATATTCCTGCATTTTTCAGAAAATTTAAGGGCAGTACAAAAGACGGGCAGTATGATTTATACTGTCAGGAGTTCGCCTATAGTATCATATATGGAAATCTGAACAGCAGCCATGTGGATGAGATTCTGCAGTTGGTTGGACTGAGCTGCGTCCCCGACCGGCTGCTGCTGATACAGACAGATTATAACGATGTGTTCCAGTTCTACCCGGAATTCAACCAGTTCCCGAGACGCTTCAACATAACGCAGATACTGCAAAGATGTGTGAAGCGAAGTGGTATAGAGGGGTTGGTGGCATCTTATACGGGAAGAGGCGTAATCGGCGTATTTCTGTGCACCGGACAGGAATCCTCCTCGGAAGAAAAGGAGATGTCGGAGAAAATCAGGGAGCTGGCGTCGGAGATGATTGTAAGGGTCAACGAAGAAATCGGAGAGAGCGTTGCAATTGGAATCAGCAGATACTGCAGCAGCCTTTCAAGATTTCCGCAGGCCTATGCCGAGGGGAAGGAAGGATTATTCCACTGTTTCAGGCTGGGGAAGAACCATATGGTTTTTTACAAGGATATCAAAGAACCCAAGACTGTCTTTTCCAGGGACGAACTCAAAAATTTCGGAGCTGAAATTGTCTCCGGAATCACGGCGGGGGAACAGGGCGCGGTTAAAGAGCAGGTGAGCAGAATGATGCGGTACATGCTGTCCGTGGCGATGTCACCGACCAATATACGTCTGATTCTGGTAAGTTTCACCGACTCGCTGAGAGAGCGGTTCTGCGGTTCCAGAATACCGATTGATACACTGGAAAAAGCATATTTGAACACATCAAAACAGATTATCAACAGCATGTTTGCGGACGATATCGAAAAAGCAATGGAACAGTTCTGCAGCAAATTAATAAAGGAGCTGGGCGCGGAGGCACAGAGTTCTGAAGAACTGCTGTTACATAAGATTGACGAGGTGATAGAAAAGTATTATCCCAACAGCGAATTCAACCTGGACGTAATGGCGACCCTTTTTCATTACAGCTCTTACCATTTCGGGCGCCTTTTCAAGAATATGCGGGGAGAGTCTTTCAGACAGTACCTGGCGAAATACAGGATAGAGCGGGCAAAGGAGTTTCTTGCCAAGGGCGGCAAGCCGAATGAAGTCGCATTTCAGACCGGATTCAACAGTATCAGCTATTTTTGCACGGTCTTCAAAAGCCTGACCGGTATTTCACCGAAACAGTATCAGGAGAACTTTTTAAAATAAGCCAATTATGGAGGACAAAGGAATGTCGGTTTTGGCAGATCTTGTTTTTATGAATGGAAAGATAGCAAAAGTCGATACGGATTTTAACTTCTGTACCGCGGTTGCGGTAAAAGACGGATGGATCATTGATACCGGAAGTGATGAAGAGATAAAATGCCATATCGGGGAGGGAACGGAGGTCATTGATCTGAAGGGGAAGCTGATGCTTCCCGGCGCTCAGGACTGTCATACACATGCATGCCTGGCCGGACTTTATAAAATGCCCTGGTTCCTCGATGTGGGAGAGGAGCAGGTTTCCTGCCTGGATGATATTAATAAGATACTGAGGGACGCAGCGGAAAAGACGCCGAAAGGACAGTGGATCATGGGTTCCGGCCTGAGTTCCGGCTGTATCAGGGAATGCGCGGAGGAACACAGACAGATTACCCGCTGGGATATCGACGGGGCGGTGCCGGATCATCCGGTATGGCTTGCCAACAGCGGGCTTCATCATGTTCTTGTAAATACCAGGGCTCTTGAATTGATGGGAATTACAAAGGAGACGCCGGAGCTTAAACGTCACGAGGGAAAGATCCAGAGACGGGAAGACGGAGAGCCGACAGGATATCTCGATGATTTTATGCTGATGGATGCGGTTGGAAGAGTGTCCACACTTTTGAGTGATGAACAGATCCGCGACTGTATTATCCTGCTGCAAAGAGAGATGAATGAGAATGGAGTCACCACCCACACCGACATGGTCGGTATCGGCGGGGATCATTTGTTTGCAGGCGCCGGCGGTTCCCGGGTAATCGATGTGTATGAAGCAATGGGGGAGGCGGGTGAGCTCACGGCCAGGGTTTCGGTCAATATTATGGCCGGCCTTAACGGCCTTTCCACCTATGACGCCATCATTGGAGGAGCGGGGGCCGGAAGGGTTCCAAAATTAAAGGACAGAAACTGGGTCGATGCCTGCGCCGTTAAGCTGTTCGGGGACAGTATGTGGCTGCGCCCTGACGGAAGAAAGACGGGCGGAAGCAGCTATTTTCCGGGAAATACGATAGAGGAACAGAGAGAAGAGATCACGAGAACCATCGTGGAACTTCACAGGATGGGATACCAGATAGGAATCCATTCCACAGGAGGGTGCGGAATCGACACCATCGTGGATGCCTATATAAAGGCCATGGAGCTTTATCCCGGAAAAGATCTGCGCCATTTTGTTATCCACGGTGATGACTTTTCGGATGAGAATATCAGAAAGTGCGCAAAACACCATATTGTGCTCTCCTCACAGGCAGTGGCTCCGTGGGGATTCATGGAATCTCTGGTGAACAGCGTGGATCCGGAGGATCCGTCCAAAATGTTTGATTACCAGCGATTTATGGACAACGGCGTCGTGGTGAGCCAGGGGTCCGATGCTCCCTGCATGACGGTCAACTGGCTGATGGGGCTTAAATTTGCGATGACGAGAACAACCGTTTCGGGTACCTGCTATAACGAGGGCAACGGCTGCACGATTGAAGACGGAATCAGAATGTACACGATAAACGGAGCATACCAAAACCACAGGGAGAATGTGACCGGCAGCATAGAGGTTGACAAACTGGCGGATTTCCAGGTTCTCGATACCGATATATTTGAGATATCACCGGATGAGTTTGATGATGTGAGAGTTGTAATGACCGTGGTGGGCGGACGGATTGTCTACTCCGCCGCTGTCTAAAAGAATTAAAAAATAATAGGAGAAATAAAACATGGAATATACATATTTGGGACGTACCGGACTGAAAGTCAGCCGTTTTTGCCTGGGAACAATGAATTTTGGAACATCCACAGAGGAGAAGGATGCATTTTATATCATGGATAAGGCACTGGATGCCGGAATCAACTTCTTTGATACGGCGGACGCTTACGGCGGCTTTGCCGGGGAAGGCGAGCACGGCCTGACGGAGAAAATTATCGGCAGATGGTTTGCCCAGGGCGGCGGCAGAAGAGAGCGGGTAATCCTGGCTACAAAAGTATTTGCTACAATGGAGGATCCGCTGGAGGGGCCGAATGACGACGACGGTTTGTCCGCCTGGAAGGTACGCCGGCATATGGAAGATTCGTTGAAACGCCTTCAGACCGATCATATTGATCTTTACTATATGCACCATATCGACCGCCATGTGACATGGCCTGAGATGTGGGGCGCAATGGAGCCGCTTGTAAACAGTGGAAAGGCCACCTATATTGCATCCTCCAACTTTGCGGCCCACGACCTTGTCAGGGCACAGTGGGAGGCCGACAAACGCCATTTCCTCGGTCTGGTGGCGGAGCAGCACCAGTATCATCTGCTTTCCAGACTGCCTGAACTGGAAGTGATTCCGGCTGCCAGGGAACTGGGGTTAGGCCTTGTCACCTACTCCCCGCTGGCAGGCGGCATGCTTGGGGAGAACGCCCTGAAACGGCTCAGCGGCTCACGCAGTGAGAACCGTCATTATTCGGAGGAAATGGTTCAAACGCTGACCGACTTTGCCGGCTTCTGCCACGACCTTGGCGAGAAACAGTCGGATGTGGCAATGGCATGGATTTTAAAGAATCCTGTTGTCACCAGCCCTCTTATCGGGCCGAGAACCCCGGAGCATCTTGACAATATCATCCATGCATTGGATGTGAAACTGGACGACAGCGCGATGAAACGGCTGGACGAGATCTTCCCGGGACCGGGGGGAGAGGCGCCGGACAGCTATGCCTGGTAAAGGGCGTATCCAGTCCCGGACTCTGTCCTGAACTTACTATACCAATAGAACAGCAGATGGAATAATGGAATAAAAAATATAGAAAACAGGAGTTTTCCCAAACAAAGGGAGACTCCTGTTTTTTTGTGGAGGCGGTAACCTGCAACTGTTATATACCACACATAAAAAACGAGGCTTTTTTTAAAGAGGACCCTCCTGTTTTTGTAATGACAATTAAGTAACAATATGTTAATAT
>CATWBR010000400.1 GCA_958349075.1 uncultured Clostridium sp. | reverse complement strand
CATAATACCCATAAAGAACCGCAGGCACCACGACGGTGCAGAAGAGGGAAGCCAATAGAAGGCTCTGTGCAAGCGGGCTGTCGATTAAGGCAAATACAATGGTTGACACATAAAGCAGGAGGATTATGACGACTCCGGCAATGGCCAGGGGGCGTTTGTATTTCATGGTGGTATCTCTCTTTCCCCGGTCCGGCGTCCGTGAGGAAGCGACGGATTGTAAATTTGTCCGGCAGATTATTATGGTTCCCAGTATACTACAAGAAAGACGGTAAGACAACGGAAAAAACAGGGATGGAAAGAGAAATCTTTACGATGATTTTGATGTTTTTTATAAATGCTGTAAGAATTTTTCACTATACTTTTGATTGGCGGTGCGGTAAAATAACTAAAACGGAGTTTAGATTGAGCAGGAAAGGGGCGCTGTGTTTTGAAGAAATATGGGGTTCTGTTTTTTTCTGTCTGCCTGATGCTGTTTCTGTTTACAGGCACCGCCCTGGCTGAGGAAGATCCTTCTGTCAAAGGTGACTGGACCGGGGACGGAGAGGACTGGCAGTATATGCTGCCTGACGGTATGTATCTGGAAAAAAGCTGGCTGTACGACGACGGGCGCTGGTATTACTTCAGCAGCAGCGGTTACATGCAGACTGGGCTTAGAAAAATCGGGTCAAATTACTATTTTTTCCGTGAGAACGGAGAGATGGCTACGGGCTGGGCTTACGATGCGGATGAGGAACAGTGGCACTACATGGATGAGGACGGTGCCGTGACAAAGGGCTGGCTTCAAAAGGGCGGCGCCTGGTACTGGTTCGATTCCAAGGGCGTGATGTATAACAAGGGATTCCGTATGGTTGACGGGCATAAATACTATTTTTATGAAGACGGGCAGATGGCGGCAAACCAGTTTGTCGGCATGAACTACTACGATGAGAACGGGCTGAGGGACAACCGCTACGACATGACGATACAGGGAAAAAGAAAACCCACAAATGAGGAACGGGACAAGATCACCGAAGCTCTTTCCGGCGTTCCGAGAGAGTGGATTAAGAAGTTTGTGGAGTCGGGCTGGGAGTTTATGTACTACACGGATAAGAAATATTTTTCCGCCCCCAAGACCGATCAGGGGATTTACTTTGTCTATCACAAGACGGATAAAAATTATAAAAAACTGAAATTTACCAACCCGGAGACGCTGGCAATGGCTTTTGGTGAATATATTGCCTATGCAACGGGGAATGATAAAGAGGATAATGATTTCATGGCTGATTTCTACCAGTATCTGTCGGAGAGCAGCATGGCTCAGTCCTTGCCCTCCTACTTTGACAGCGATCCGGCGATGTGGTTCGGCTGGCTGATCCAGTGCTACGGCAATACGGAAATCCGGATTGACATGAAGCAGAACAGTCCGGAGCTTGTCAAGAACCTTGAGAAAGCTCTGGGAATTGATACGGCAGGCAGAAAACCGGATTCCGAAGAACTGATGATGGATGAGGACCCCGGAATTGTTTCAAACGGGAACGGCCCTGCAAATGACGAAGAATTGGGGAATGAGCCTGGACCGGCGTCCTCCTGATGGGTGAAAACACCTCGCGGAATACATCCCGAGTGTGCAGTAACGTCGATATAATGTGATGTAGAATTAATAACTACATGTAGTGACATTTGTGAACCAAGGTGGTATAATATGGAAAGAGAGTGTCTGTTCCTGCCGTCTGGGGACAGGCAGGCACAGGACGTATACCGTATTAGAAAGTAAAAGAAAGAAGGTCTGTTATTATGGGAAAGAAAAGATGGGGTCGCATCCTGACCACCGGAGCGGCCGCCGCAGTTGCCGGCGTGGCTGCAAAAAAGATTTACGACCAGAAGAAAAAGAGCGATGAAGTGAAGAAAGACGCAGTGGAAGAGGCTGTGATGAGCCGCCGCAGTTATGAGGGAAGAACCGCTCACTTTGTAGGCGGAGGTCTGGCCAGCCTGGCGGGCGCGGCCTATCTGATCCGCGATTGTAAATTTCCGGGAGAACAGATTACCATCTATGAGGGAATGCACATTCTGGGCGGCAGCAACGACGGAATCGGAACGCCGGAAGGCGGATTTGTATGCCGCGGCGGCCGTATGCTGAACGAAGAGACCTATGAGAACTTCTGGGAGCTGTTCAGGACGATTCCTTCCCTTACACAGCCGAACAGAAGCGTGACGGAAGAGATCCTGAACTTTGACCATGCCCATCCGACCTGTGCAAAGGCGCGTCTGGTAGACAAGGACGGCAATATCCTGGATGTCCGCAGCATGGGCTTTACCCAGGCGGAGAGAATGAGAATCCTCAAACTTCTGCGCACTGACGAGAAGGAACTGGACGAGATAACGATTCAGGAGTGGTTTGATGACATGCCTCATTTCTTCACAACGAATTTCTGGCATATGTGGCAGACGACGTTTGCCTTCCAGACATGGAGCAGCGTATTTGAATTCCGCCGTTACATGAACAGAATGATCTTTGAGTTCAGCCGTATCGAGACGCTGGAGGGCGTTACGAGAAGTCCTCTCAACCAGTACGACAGCATTATCCGCCCAATTGAGGAATACCTGAGAAAAGAGGGCGTTGTATTTAAAGAGAACTGCACCGTGGAGGATATCGATTTCGCTGAGGGAGACGATATCACCGTTACAAAGCTTCATCTGAATGACAACGGCGAGACAAAGACCGTAGAACTTAAGGCGGACGACCTTTGCTTTATGATTAATGCGTGCATGACGGACAGTGCCACACTGGGCGATATGCATACACCGGCGCCCGCTCCGGAGCGCAGACCGATTTCAGGGGAACTGTGGACCAGGATTGCGGCAAAGAAACCGGGCCGTCTCGGCAACCCTGAGCCGTTCTTTACAAAAGAGCATGAATCCAACTGGCTGAGCTTTACCGTTACCTGCCGTGGCGACAGGATTTTAAAGAAGATCGAGGCGTTTACCGGCAACATTCCGGGCAGCGGCGCCCTGATGACGTTCAAAGACTCGGGATGGAAGATGAGCAGCGTAGTGGCTGCCCAGCCTCATTTCCCGAATCAGCCTGCAGATGTGACAATCTTCTGGGGATACGGCCTTTACACCGACAGAGAGGGCGACTATGTGAAGAAAGCCATGAAGGACTGCACCGGTGAGGAGATGCTGAATGAATATCTGCATCAGCTCCATATTCCGGAGGATGAGATTGCAGAGATGATGGAGACTGTAATCAATGTAATTCCGTGCTATATGCCTTATGTAGACGCACAGTTCCAGCCGCGCAAGATGAGCGACCGTCCGCAGGTAGTACCGGAGGGTTCCACCAATTTCGCCATGATGAGCCAGTTTGTGGAAATACCGGATGACATGGTATTTACCGAAGAATATTCCGTGAGAGCCGCCAGAATCGCCGTGTACACATTGATGAATGTAAATAAGACGATTTGCCCGGTTACACCGTATAACAAGATGCCGAAGATCCTCTTAAAGGCAGTGAAAAAAGCCTATTTATAGGCAGCGTCCGAAATTGTAATTCAGATAATGTTGGGGCGGGGACAGGAAAACAGACTGTTCCCGCTCTTTTTGTTGAAGGTGAGTCCGTTTTTCCTGTGAAATGAAAAAGGAGCTGATGCTCAATAACTGATTTCTCAGCTATTTTGCAACAGCCCCTTTTCAACTTATAGTCCTTCTAACTCATATATTTCTCTCTGAAATCCGAAATCGATACAGGTTTGCTGAACAGATACCCTTGTACCGTTTTGCCCCCATATTTTCTCAGAATATCCAATTGCTGTTCGTTCTCTATTCCTTCAGCGATTAACTGTATGCCCATTTCACTGCACATTTTTGTCATGGTCCCGATGATTATCTGTGCTCTTTTATTGGATATAATGTCCTTTACAAATCCCTTATCGATTTTCAATATATCGAATTTTACGAATGACAGAAGCGCTAAATTTGAGCTTTCCACCCTAAAATCGTCCATCGCAACCCGGAATCCGGAATTTTTTATTTGCTCGATTCTCGTTACCAATGTATCTGTATCTGCATCTGAAAAATTAGCGATTTCAGTAATCTCTATCTCCAGATACTTCCGTTGAACATGATATTTATCACTGATCGCTTCGATTCTTTGTATGAAATGGTCCTCCATAAACGTAATTCTCGAGAAATTACTGGAAATGGTAAAAACAGACTTACCCTGGCCGGCCCAATCACTCAATGTTTTACATACCTC
>CATWBR010000399.1 GCA_958349075.1 uncultured Clostridium sp. | reverse complement strand
GGATTGGGAGAATCGGCTCTTCGTAATATTTTCACGGCATTTGGCCGTCACAATGACATCAGCACAAAGTACGGCGATATCGTCTCTCAGAAGCCGTATCTCAATGCGTCCGTAATCAAGGAAGTGGGAAACTTCCTCCTCCTGTTTGATTCCTGCCATAAATACTTTTAAAATATCATCTTTAGAAGCGACAAACCCCTGTTCGCCAATTCCTATCCCTACTATGGTATCTGAAAGGCAGGACATGATGATATCCGGATTTTGTGAAATAAGGCCGCTGTCTTCAAATTTATAAAGAACCTCTTTGATTTTATCTTCCTCAGTCATTCATCTTCCCCCATAATCCCTATATTCTAATCCCACTGAACCTCTGATGCGGACAAGCCCCCAATGACTTTAATTTCTCATGATATCATAATAGCAGACACATGTTTGATAAGCGGGGTTTTCATATACACCGTGGATTGCATTGTTTACAGCATAATATTGCACCGTATTGTAAGCAAAAATCATATAACATTCGTCCAGGATTTCTTCCTGCATCTGAATGTACCGTTCTTCTGCCGCGTTTTTATCGGTTGCCGTAAGTCTGACGGCCTCCCGAATCTTTGCACCAAATATATCATCATCCAGATAGCAGAAGTTGTAGCCAATTGAATTCCCGCTGTTCATCAGCAGTGGAGCAAACCAGGCGGCCGGATCGGCGTAATCCGGCCACCATTTCATCAGTATGATATCCTGGCAGTCATCCGGATTGGCGCTCTTCGCAAGAGCTCTCTGGGCATCCCAGTCCATACTGAGAAGCTTCAGAGTGACACCGATTTGAGCAAGATTTTCCTTATATAATTGAAGAATCTCGCGGTATACGGCATCACTGCCCATGAAAGTAACGGTCAGGGTGGCATTTGCCAATCCTGATTTCTCAAGATACCAGGCTGCCTTATCTAAGTCACAGCTATACTGCATTAAACCGCCATGATGCCCCCAAAGCCCCTCCGGTATCATGCCGCGGGATTGGGAGGCATTGCCCTGCAAAATATCATGAACCGCCTCTTCATACGGAAAAGCATAGGCCAGCGCTTTCCGGAAATCTGCATTAGAGCAGGGGTCGCTTTTTGTGTTCAGCATCAGAATAACGTTGGTGAACGAGCCGGCCGGCAGAATGGTAATGCCATCGTTTTTGCTTAATGCCGACAGGTCTTCTGCCGATAAATCAGAAGTGAGCTGGGATTCTCCGGCCTCTATAAGCCCGCGCCGGACGCCGGAGTCGGAAACCTCCTGGATATAGACATTCTTATACTGACTATCGTTCCAACCGCCGCGGTAGCCTTCATAGGCCGAGAGAGTAACGGCTCTGGCCGAAACCGCAGCAATGGTATAAGGTCCGCTTCCTCCGTCATTTCCTGCATTAAACCATTCTGCATCCTTGTCAATCACATTTGGACTCATAATATAAGCTGCGTAACCTGCTGATGCGATAAGCGGGATGGAGGCGCCGTAGCTTAGATGAAAGGTCACTTCGTATTCCCCGGTGACCTCGATGGAACTGACACTGTCCCAGATATAGGCAGCGCCCTTACCAAGGGCAATGGTACGATCAATGGATTTCTTGACCGCGGCCGCATTCATTTTTTCACCGTCGTGAAACTGGACATCTTCCCTCAGTTTAAAAACCCATTCGGTGGCATCGGAATTGGATGACCATTCAGCAGCAAGCTCCGGTGTAACTTCACCGGTCCGATCATCATAATGCGTCAGAGTTTCATATACATTGTACAGAATCTTAATACCATTAGACTGCTCCGTACTTGGATCTAATGTTACATACGGTTCTGAGTAGTAAGCATGGTACAAGACGTCTGCGTCCCCGTTTTCCGTCCTGGAATCTTTTTTGCATCCGGCGAGCAGGGCAGTGGTCATGATAGATACCGCTAGAATGGTCAATGCTCTTTTCATGCTCATCGGCTTTCCTTTTCCTTTCCGTTGGTAAGTCCCGCGTTCCTCAGCTCTTTAAAAAGCTTATTCATATCAATCGGTTTGTCGACATGTCCATTCATTCCGGCTTCCAGGCAGGCTTGTATATATTCCGCGAATGCGTCCGCTGTCATGGCGATAATGGGAATATTCCGTATATACTTATCCTGGAGGGCACGGATGGCGATAGAAGCTTCACGGCCGTTCATGACGGGCATCTGAATATCCATCAGAACCGCATCAAAAGTATCTGGTTTTGCATGCTTTAGAATATCGACACAAACCTGCCCGTTTTCCGCTCTGGCCGCCGTGATTTCATTATATTTGAGCAGTTCCTCTATGATTTCCCAATTCAGGTCGTTATCCTCTGCAACCAGGAGATGGGTCCCCCGCAATCCATCGGCGCTGTTTTCAGCGGTATCAATTTTCATTTCAGAGAAATGCAGGAATTCATTCAATTTTTCAAAGATAACCGATTTAAAGAGGGGCTTACTAATGAAGCCATTTACTCCGGCCGCCTGAGCAGCATCTTCCAGCTCAGCCCAATCATATGCACTGACAAGAATAACAGGAATAACGTCACCTGTTTTGGCCCGAATCTTTCCTGTAAGTTCAATACCGTCCATATCCGGCATTTTAAGGCTCACAATCACAGCGGCATAATCTTCACCTGTCTTATGCTTAGCCTCTGCCATTTCGATTGCTGCACGCCCGTTATCCGCCGTATCAACCGTCACACCCATGGAAACCAGCGTATTTTCTGTTGTATCCAGGGATATTTTATCATGATCCACCAGCAACAGATGTAGCGGAGGCAGCATTAAATCATCTGCAGTGATTTCAGCAGCCGGAATCGGAAGAGTGACAGTGAATACAGTACCTATGCCGGGCTGGCTCTCACAATTAATACTTCCATGCATCAGATCAACCATCTGTTTAGTGATTGCAAGCCCCAGGCCGGAGCCCGCTATTTTATCAATGCGGGAATCCACTGCGCGGGTGAAGGTCTGATACATATCCTTCATAAAATCACTGGACATACCGACTCCGGTATCCCGTACCTTATACGTCAAAATCACATTGCCATTGTCATCCGGCTGCAGTGACTCTTCAAAATCCACGATAATTGTCCCTCCCGGATTTGTGTATTTAACGGCGTTGGTAAGGAGGTTGACGAATATCTGGTTCATTCGGAGCTCGTCCGCATACAGATACTCATATTTTAAATGGTGCAGATGCATGTCGAATTTCAGCTCTTTGTCCTGGATTTGTGACTTTATAATATTCACGAGGTTTGTGCAGCATTCAGGGAGGGAGAACACAATCGGGTGTAATGTCATTTTTCCGGATTCAACCTGGGAAATATCCAATACATCGTTGACCAGCGTCAGAAGATGGTTTCCGGACTGGGTTATCTTGTCCAGACAGTACCGTATCTGTGCGGGGTTATCAATTTGTTTCGCAGCGATTTTCGTCATTCCAATAATAGCATTCATCGGTGTACGGATATCATGCGACATAGAGGAAAGGAACTTTGTCTTTGCCATATTGGCATTTTGTGTTTCTTCAATGCTCTTTCTAAGCTGTTTGTTTATGTGCAGGATATAACCTCCGTTCAACAGCAGGAGAAGGAGAAAACCCATGGCGGCATATAAAAACATATGCCAGTCATATCCCATAGCAGCCAGCTTCTCGGCCTGAATATAGCCTACAAACGTACAGTTCTGAGTGTTTTCTATCTGGGCGCTGACATAATAGGCAGGCTTTCCATCCTGGTCCGTCAGCTCAACCAGATAGTGGCCCTCTTTCTGAAAAGAGCTCTGGTACTTACCTATATCAACATAGGACAGGTTGTTGTTTTGTTTGATGAAAGTCCAGAAGGTATCGCCGCCCATGGAATCGGATTGAATGATATACTGCCCATTGATATCCAGCAGAGAAACCTCTGCCTCGCGGTAGGCGCCTGGGAAAAGCCACTGGGCATGCAGAACTTCTACAGGAATTGTTTTGACAAGTATTGCCTTCGCATTTTTACCCTGTTCGTCCCGGATTGTCAGCAGGCTGCAGAAACTTACGCTTTTAACTCCGTCCAAAGGGTTGATGTATGCAGAAGAGATGTAAATGGTCCCTTCTCCCCGGTTTCCGTTTACCATTTTAGGGAGAATGTAGGAAAAGGCATCCGTTAGCTGGGAATAGTCAACTTTCGTTAAACTCTGTTCCAAACTTGCCGATAACCCGGACAGTGTATCATAATATAATAGA
>CATWBR010000398.1 GCA_958349075.1 uncultured Clostridium sp. | reverse complement strand
GTCAGAAACTGTACTGTTTTACCAAAACGGTGATCTGCCTTTTTGCGGTTTCACCGTCTACAAGGAGGTATTTTATGGGATTTGTTGATCTTCATGTACATTCGAGCGTCTCAGACGGTACCCTGTCCCCCGCAGAAGTGACGCGCCTTGCCCTGGAAAAGGGGCTGGACGCTTATGCCCTTACGGATCACGATACGACGGACGGCATTGAAGAAGCGCTTGAAGCGGCCCGTGGAACTTCACTGGAAGTGGTTCCCGGAACGGAACTGTCCTGCATTTATAATGGAAAAGAGATCCATATTCTCGGGCTTTATATCAACCACCGCTCCCCCTCCCTTTCCGGGACACTGACGCAGCTCAGGAAGGACAGGGACAGCCGGAACGATGAAATGCTCGCGAGATTCAGGGAGGACGGCTTCCTGATCACAAAGGAGGATTTAAACGGCGGGGACGACAGCGCTGTCATAACAAGGGCGCACTTTGCCCGCGCCCTTATGCAGGCCGGATATGTGGGCACGATGGATCAGGCCTTCCGCAGATATCTGGAGCACGGCAAAAAATACTGTCCCCAGAAGAAGACCATCTCCCCGCCGGACGCGGTCAGGCTGATTCTAGAATCCGGCGGTTTTCCCGCCCTGGCCCATCCGGTCCAATATAAGCTCGGCTGGGCAAAAACCGCCGGGATGGTTGAAGCACTGAAGGATATGGGGCTTAAGGGGATCGAAGTATATTATTCATCACATACCCAGAACGACAGCATGCGCCTTAAGGAGATGTGCCTCAGATACGGCCTTCTTCCCACCGGCGGATCGGATTTTCACGGGTCCAACAAACCGGATATCTCCATCGGATCCGGCAGAGGCGGTCTCCGGGTATCCTCCCTGCTGTTGGACGACATAAGAAAAAGCCTGCTTTAGCAGACTCTTTCTTCTTTTAACAGGAGTGTACCCCGGTATCTTTTTTCATGCAGTCCGTCATACTGTCCATTGTCGGTGTCTTTGCTGTGATGCAGTCCATTCCGCAGGCAGCGGCCGCCTTCTTTGTCTCCTCCCCGATACACACCGCCCGAAAGCCCGAAAGCCATTCTTTTTCCGGCTTTAAAATCTCCATAAAGCCCCTGACGGTGGAACCGCTTGTGAATGTAACGTAGTCAAAACCGCGGGCGGAAAGCTTCTCTCTCACCCGTCTTGCCTGGGCATTTTCACTTGGAACAACGGTTCTGTAGAGAACGGTGTCATCATAGGAAACACCGGCCGCCCGAAGCGGCCGCGTCAGCTCCGGGGAACCCTGTTCGGCGCGCAGAATCAGGATCCGCTCACCGGCCGCCCTTGCAGCCAGCCCTTCTCCCAGTTCTTTTGCATAGTAACGGTCCGGCATATAAGCCGGATATATACCGCGTTCCTCTAAGACTGCTCCCGTAGCCCTTCCGATCACTGCGATTTTAATGCCGGCAAGGGAACGGAGATCCATCTTGCGTTCCGCCATCACTTCAAAGAACAGCTCCGCCCCGCTCGGACTCGTTAATACGAGCCATCCATATCCGGCAATCTCATCAAGAGCCCTGTAAATTCCGCTTAAATTCTCCGGCAGTTCCGGCTTCACGGCCGGCAGCTCCACCACCTCGGCTCCGGCGGCCCGCAGCCTTCCGGTCATGCCGGACGCTCTCCTTTCCGGCCTTGTCACAAGGATTTTCCTTCCCGCAAGGGGCCTGTTTTCGGCCCAGGAACAAGTATCGGAAAGGGAACAGACTTCTCCTATCACTATGATGGCCGGCGGCTTAATTTGGGCGGTTCTGCCATCCTTCGCCAGTTTGGCTACGGTAGAAATCACTTTTCTTTGTCCTGCCGTCGTTCCCTCCTGAAGAAAGGCAGCGGGAGTCTCTTCCGGAAGGCCGGCGCGGACCAGCCCGCTGCAGATTTCTTCGGCAGCCCCCACTCCCATCAGAAAAATCAGGGTGCCTCCGGCTTTTACAAGGGCATCGTAATCGATAGAAACCTTCTTCCCCGCCTCAAAATGACCCGTGATGACGTGAAAAGAGGAGGCCTTTCCCCTGTGCGTTACGGGAATTCCGCAGAATGCGGGTACCGCCACCGCAGAGGTAATTCCAGGCACCACTTCAAAGGGAACGTGATTTTCAAGGAGCGCCTGAGCCTCCTCGCCGCCGCGGCCGAAAACAAAGGGATCGCCGCCCTTCAAACGGACTACCAGACGGCCTTTTTTCCCTTCCTCCACCAGGATTTTATTAATTTCCTCCTGGGTGTTTGAATGGCATCCGCTCCGCTTTCCCACATAAATCTGTTCCGCCTCTTCCGGTATACACCCCAGGATTCCGTCTCCGGCAAGGGCGTCATATATTACCGTGTCGGCCTCCTTTAGGAGTTCCCTTCCCCTTACGGTCAAAAGGCCGGCATCGCCCGGTCCGGCTCCCACAAGATATACTTTCCTGTCATATAATCTTTTTTTCATCTCGTTCTTTCCCTGTCCTATTTTGATTTCCGGTTTATTTCCCGGCCGTTTTATCTATCTTTCGCCTCTGCAAAGGCTTTTTTGAGGGACAGGGCCAGCTTTACGCCCAGTTCTTCCTCATTGCCCAGCGAATCTTCCGCGGTTCCCGTGAGATAGCCGTCCGTTATTTCATCATAATAGAGGCCTTTGAGAAGGATTCTGCCGTCCCTTACTTCGGCGCAGGCCGCAGACGGGGAACTGCAGCCGCCGTCCAGTATTCTGACAAAGGCCCGCTCGGCCGTAGCCATTGCCTGCGACTCCGGCGAATTCACCCGCTCCGTAAACGAAACATTCCCGTCGTCTTTTCTGCCCTGGACAGCCATAATTCCCTGGCCCGCCGAAGGAAGAATCTCATCCACTGAAAAATACCGGGTGATGCGTTCCCCATATCCCATACGGAGAAGCCCTGCCGCCGCCAGGATCAGGGCATCGTATTCCCCGTCATCCAGCTTTTTAAGCCTGGTAACCACATTTCCGCGGATTCCCTTAAATGACGCATCGGGATAAAGTTTTATCGCCTGCATCCGCCTTCTCCTGCTGAAAGTTCCGATCACGGGACCCGCCGGGAGCGCTTCAAGCCCCTTGCGAAGCACCAGGACATCCCTTTTATCCTCCCGCTCCGAGTAAGCCAGGATTGGCAGCTCCTCCGGCACCTCCATCGGCATATCCTTCAGGCTGTGAACCGTCAGGTCACACCTTCCCTCCAGCAGCGCCCGGTCCAGCTCCTTTACAAACAGACCTTTACCGCCGATTTGCTCCAGGGAGCGATCCAGGATCATATCTCCCGTTGTCTTCATGGTTACAAGCTCCGTCTCCACATCCGGACAGACCCTCTTTATCTCTTTTATCACCAGCTCCGACTGGATCACAGCCAGAACGCTCTCCCTGCTGCCAATGCGGATTATCCTGTTTTTCATCAATTCTCTCTCCCTGTCAGTTCTTCTCTCAGACACTCCTGTACGGCCTGTGTCATATATTTCGCCATACGGTGATCCCGGCCTCCCGCAGTTATGCCCGCCACCACATCACCCTGCTTTGCAATGCCGGGAAAATAGAAATCCGACTCTTCTTTTTTTCCCGCCACGTTCACAAAGGCTCCGGCTCTCCTGCCGTCCTCTGCCGCCATTCTGTCAGCCTCCTCATCGCCCGTGGCCGCCAGAACGAGAAAATAGGAACCGCCGCCCTTTCCCGGCTCTATCCAGTCCCGCTTCACACATTCCCGGAACGCTTCATAGTCCATCGTATAAAACGTAATGTCATTGGTTCCGTGAAACATTTCAATAAGCTCCTGCGCTTCTTCGGAAAGCTCCCTGGCAACGACGGTCACAGACGCTCCGGCCTCCAAAAGACCCCTGATGCGCCTCACTGCCACTTTACCGGCTCCGATCACCAGCACGCTCCGGCCCTCCATATCAAAAAACAAAGGAAAATAAGACATTCTCCCCATCCTTTCCTCTGAACTTTCTTTTTCACTGCCCGTTCTCAGACAAGAATATCTGTGCCGTGAACGAAGGCATTCTATACTCCCCATCATGCTCCGGGAATACGCACTGTATTTTCAGCTTTCCCTATTATACACAAAAAAGCCCTGATATTCAAACGGCTTTTCGTTTATCGGACTGCTGCCTAACCGCATTAAGGCACTTGCATCCCTGCCTGTTTCACTGTATACTTGAATCGGTATCATCAAAAGCAGTCCGTATTCTTAAATGCATTCTTATAAAATTGATTCGGGAGG
>CATWBR010000397.1 GCA_958349075.1 uncultured Clostridium sp. | reverse complement strand
GCCTTGCCTTACACGATACCGATCTGCGTAGGTTTCCTATTCATCGGAATGTCTTATGGGTTCCTGATGAGAAGCAAAGGATTTTCGTTTGTCTATCCGATGCTCATGAGTTTCTTTATCTATGCAGGCTCAATGGAGTTTGTCACAGTGAATCTGCTGTTGTCGGCGTTTAACCCGCTTTATGCATTCTGCCTGACTTTGATGGTAAACGCCCGCCATCTGTTTTACGGGATTTCCATGCTGGATAAATATAAGAATATGGGCTTAAAGAAGCCGTATCTGATTTTCGGGATGTGCGATGAAGCGTTCATGATTAACTGTACTGCAGCAATGCTGCCGGGGGTAGACAGAGGATGGTTCATGTTTTTTGTAACCATGCTCAATCAGATCTACTGGGTTGCCGGGGCAACCCTGGGGGCTCTGCTGGGGTACGTCATACATATTGACACAACGGGTATTGAATTTGTGATGGTTGCCCTGTTTGTTGTGATGTTCATTAACCAGTGGGAGGAGACAAAAGAACACCGTTCCGCCCTCACGGGGCTTGCGTGTTCGCTGCTCTGTCTGCTGGTCTTCGGAAGCCGGAGCTTCATCATACCGGCCATGGCGCTTATCATCCTCTGTTTTACAATGGACAGAAAGAAAGTAAGGAAGGAGGCGGCACAATGACTACCACGCAAAGTGTAATTACGATTCTTGCCGTCGTACTGGGGACGATGCTCACAAGGTTTCTTCCGTTCCTGATTTTCCCGGAGGGTAAGACACCGCCGGCCTATATTGCCTACCTGGGGACAGTGCTGCCCTATGCCGTGATTGGCCTGCTGGTAGTTTATAGTCTGAAAGACGCTTTCTATACGCCGTATCACGGCGCCCCCGAGGGGATAGCGGTCCTTTTTATCTATATCCTTCATAAGTGGAAAAAGAATACGCTGTTGAGCATCAGCGGCGGGACGGTTCTGTATATGGTACTGGTGCAGACGTGTTTCCGGTGATATAAGAGTAAAGGAGGTGCATGAATGGGTTGTGGAGTAAGTGGCTGTGTATAGCAAAGGCTATGACACAGTAAAATTTAAAAATAAAAAATAATCGTGGATCATAGCCTTTGCAATCCTAACATCATAAATTAGGAGGCGCAGAGTGAGCTATCGAAATGTATACGATCTACTGCCGGAAGAGATTGTGGCACAGATACAGGAGTACATAGACGGCCAGGCAATCTACATTCCCAAAAAAGAATCCAATAAAAAGTCCTGGGGAGAAAATACGGATACAAGACAGGTACTGGCCGACCGCAACAGCCGGATATACCGGGATTACAAAAGCGGGATGAGTACCGTGCTGCTGTCGGAAAAATACTATCTGGCTGAGAAAAGCATCCGGCGGATACTTAAAAAAGAGAAAGAGCAGAACATAAATTTTCTTAGGACGCCTGAACCGCAGAACAGAATCATTTGATAAACAAATAGGAAGTTTAACCCCCATGCCTGTACTGGTATAATAGAACCATGAATTAATTTTATGGAGGTGGCTGCGATGGCGTTTTTTAAATACGCAGGTAAACGTGTCTATTATGAAGAAACAGGTTCCGGTCCGCCGCTGTTTTTACTGCACGGCAACAGTGTTTCTTCAAAAATGTTCGGCGGGGTGATCGACCTGTACAAGGGTGACTTTAATGTGATTCTGGTGGATTTCCTGGGGCATGGAAATTCCGACCGGCTCAAAGAATTTCCGGTGGATTTCTGGTATGATGAAGCAATGCAGATTATTGAACTGATATTGCTTCTGGGATATGAAAAGGTGAACCTGATCGGGACAAGCGGAGGGGCGCTGGCCGCCCTGAATGTGGCGTTGGAACGTGAGGATCTGGTTGGCAGAGTAATCGCGGACAGCTTTGAGGGGGAGAGCGTCCTCAGTTCCTGGGCCGGTACTGTCAGGGAAGAACGCAAGGAGACGAAAAGCCTGGAACAGATGCGCATGCTTTGGGAATATTGCCATGGCGGCGACTGGGAAAGTGTCGTAGACAATGATACGGACGTAATTGTCAGACATGGGAAATCCGTGAAAAACTTCTTCCACAAAGATCTGGCCATTTTAAATAAACCGGTGCTTCTGACGGCAAGCCTGGAAGATGATGAGTTTTCGGGGAGAATGGATATAGAAAAAACATTCAGGGATCTGGCAGAGAAAATGCCCGATGCAAAGATGCACCTGTTTCCTTCCGGCGGGCATCCCGCCATGCTGACAAATGCGGAGGGATTTTCGGGGCTAGCTAAGGAATTCTTCAGAAAATAGGACATCAAATAGGAAAACAAATAGGATATTAGGAAAGATTTAAGAACCGAATAAACAGGGAAGAACTCCATGACTTTGGAATTCTTCCCTGTTTTGAAACATGCATTTATCTTTTTTAGAAATTCAACAGAAGACAGTTTTTTAATTTACCGGATAAGAGGTTCCATTCACCGTAATGGACTGAACCTCTTTCATCTGGATAATCCGCCCGAATTCTCCTGCAATGGCAAGTTTACCGCTCGGATTTCTCTGTCCGTACGTTGTGACTACGAGCGGTCCGGTCATTGGATCTTCTCCGAGTACAATGCCGCCGCCACCGGTTACGGTGTCTCCGTCTCCAGAGTCAAAAGAATTTGAACTTATCAGTTCTTCCTGTGTCCCATCTTTAAACGTGAGGCTGATGGAAGGAGTGGGAAGTCCGCCGGAGGCATTTCCTTCATCTCCAATCACCAGAATACCCAGAGGAGATATCTGGAGCGTTTCAATGGTCAGGCTGTTGTCTATAACCTGATTGATAGTGAGTTCGGTAGCTGCCGCCGATCCTTTTATATCTGATTCCAGGGACAGTCCTCCCAGATTATCGGACAGAGAGACTTTCATGTTCCAGCCCGTGCAGTCGGTCAGTGAATCCATCTGGATATGATAGAAATGCTGGTCTTTAGTTGAAAACTCAGTCAGTTCATTGCATGTAAACGACATGGAATTTTCTTGATGCTCGGAATCGGAAGCGGGGGGCTGCAGAGTCACATGAAACAGGTCGAAGGGTTCTATTTTTGCAATATCGTTGTCCGCCTTACCGGAAATGGTTTTCAGTGACACGATCAGGTTGAGCTTGTAACCGTCCGTCAGCATACTTTCTAGGGACATCTGGCGGGTACTGTCGGATACGGTAATTTGGGGTGTTAATATATCCTCCTTCGCATTGTCCACGGTATCCCCGAAGATGGAGCGGAAGTAGTCAAAGCCTCCGGCCATGGCAAACGCTGTCGTTGAAAACAGACACAGGACGGCCGCTATTAATAATATTTTCCATGTTTTCTTTCTCATAGTTCCTCTTTTCCCGGCCGGTGCGGCCGTTTCCTGTTCCGTGCGGAGCTTTCTAAATACGATATCTTCAATCCGCTGTTCAGAAGGTTTTAATTCTGTCATATTTTCCACATCCAAGTCTTCAATGTACTGCTGATCCAGTCGGGAACATAAATCGCTGATTTTGATTTTTTTACTCATGTTGATATCCCCTTTCTTCAAAGATCCCTTTTAACCGTTTGCGGCATCGGTGCAGTTTTGTGCGGATCGTTGCCTGGTTCAGGGTTAACCGTCTTCCGATGGCTTCAATGCGTTCTCCCAGAAAATAGAATCTGATGAATATTTCCCGGTCCGGTTCGCCAAAATCTTCCACCGCCGAGTTGATAATCCGTGTTTGCTCACGCTTGATGGCCAGCTCATCCGGATTCTCTTCTGCATGAAGTGTAATAATATCCTCGTCAAAGGGGAGGGGAACATCCTTTATCTTTCGCAGCCTGCTGATTGCCGCATTGCGTGCCGCCTGGGCCAGATATGGGCGAAGCGGTCTGTCCTCTTTCAAACCGTCTGCATGGTTCCAGATGGACAGAAACACGTCGGCAGCCAGTTCTTCCACATCCTCCACCTGTAAAATGCCCTGGGAAATGTTGCAGACGATGGTGGTCACATAGTTTGTATACTGCTTCATCAGAAGACGCAGCCCTTCTTCTTCTCTGCGTTTCATTTTCTGGATGATTTCATAATCATTCATGGCATCCTCCTTTTTAAGTATCTCACCTAACAGTACGCGGTCCGTCGGAAAATGTTTCAGTATTATCGGGAATATTTTAAAATATGCAGAAGCGTGGGCAAGCATAAAAGGGGAAATGCTGAGAAACCGTGACAGACAGGGGAGATAGAAATCACCCGGCAGCAGGAACTGCCTGCGCTCATTATACTAAACGGTAATTCGGCTGTAAACAGGTC
>CATWBR010000396.1 GCA_958349075.1 uncultured Clostridium sp. | reverse complement strand
AACTCCCTCTCACCGTCCCGGCACGTTCTCTTTTCTCAATTAAAGGGTATGTTGTACGTCTTTGTGAGGTCTGATATAAGAAAATTTATAAATAAGTCTGTGCTCTACGTACCCCGAACCGTTCTTAATTTAAGACCGGTTTTTAACCGCATCCCTTTGTCAGGAGGCTGAATCTATGAAAATGAGTACCTGTATTCGAAAGCCGGGACGGCAGCGCACGGCAAATGCTGCAATCGTACCGGGAATTGTGACGTCGTTTGCGGGTCTTCCCCTGTTTCTGTTTGTTTTTGTATTTACGCTCTTCTTCTCTTTTCCATCCGCGGCAGCCAATATAAATGATCCGTCGCCGGAATCCTTTATCGATGGTGTTTCACTGCAAAAGAAAGTCATCGTGGATACGGACGGATTGAGAATTACCGCCGAGCGCCTGGAGATTACGGAGGATACCTTTGACTCTTCTAACAAGGTTTCCGTCATTTTCCGTGTGGAAAACCGTTCTTCGGAGAATGTTCATCTGATGACTTCCTCCTTTGGCTGCTATGTAAATGATCAGCAGGTGGGCGGAGGCAGTGAGATGCTGGACATTCCCAAAGGCGAAACTCAATCCCTCGCCCTCGTCACACTGACTCCGGCTTCCCTGTCCAGTAGCGGCATCCAATATATCAGAACCATAGAAAACTCACTGTTCGTCCGGATTGGCGAATCCGGCAAAAGTTCCACCCGTTTTCTGAGCGAAAAATATACGCTGGAGACAACTTCCACCCGTGCCGGCGAGGCCGTGGTTCCCTTTGCAGGTTCCTGCCTTCACGACGGCGACGGTGTCAAAATCTATGCCGTGACGGAAGAAATCACCAGCAATTATGGGGGAAAGTTATTTCTGCTCCGGGTGGAGAACCGCTCCGGGCATTATCTGGAGTTAAAAGCGCCTCTGGGCATGATGTACGGCGGTTCATTAAAAGCCGTCACCGGTCCTAACCGGTACAGCGATGTATCCCTGCCCGACGGTAAGGCCGCCACCCTCACCTATTTTCCTGAGCTTGGGTTCCGCTCCGACGGCTCCGCTTCCTCGCAGTTTGAACTGAATATCCAGGCTGAATTCTTTGACTTTCTGGAGGAAAAGACTTCCGTTGCTTCAAAAACCTACGGTCCATTCCGGTTCCGGTACTGATACGTTCCCCATGTTCTTGTTGTACCGGACTCCCACGCCGGCCAGCTCCGGCAACAACGAAAAGCACGCTTCGCGAACTTTTCATTGCCCCTCAATAAGCACGGCCCCGGCAGAATTTTTCATTCTGCCGGGGCCGGCTTCTTTAGGGGGAATTATATCAAATAAGATACACCTGCCGCAAAGCTGCTTTCCGGAATGCACATTTCCCTCCGGCAGCTTTTTGGGGATTATGATAAGCAGGGATATCGAATCTGCTCTGGTGCGGCTGTTTTCTGAATCTTAATCTCTCAGATATTTATCAACCAGCTCTTTATAGTAATCGGCTCCAATAAATTTCAGATAGTCGGCAAATGCCATAAACTCTCCATTGTAGCCTTCATCAGTCTCATTCTCTTTGATATACTTTAAGAGTGATAAGACAGACGCGGTCTGTGCAAACAGGCAGCTGACAGGGAATGTGATAATCTTGTATCCCAGTTTTCCGCAGTCGGCGGCGGTCATGCCGTCGTTGATTCCCTTATTTGCATAGAGGCCAAGATGGATCGGGCCGTTTACGCGTGGCGGGAGGGCCTCCAGTTCCTGTCTCGTCTTCGGCAGGATTTTAACCATGTCCGCTCCGGCTGCCATATATGCGTTGGCTCTTTCAATTGCTTCTTCAAAAGGCGCATCGGTCCGGGCAATGATCACCATATCCGGATCTTCACGTGTTGCAACTGCGGCCTCGATTTTTCCAACCATTTCGCCGGTACTGATTAACTCGGGCGCTTTGATAAACGGGCAATTCGGCGGCTGCTTCTGGTCTTCAATAAACAGTCCGGCAACGCCTGTCTTCTCATATTCCTTTACCGTACGGATTACGTTCAAGGCGCTTCCGTAGCCGCCCTCCGCATCGGCGAGGATCGGGATATCAACCGCATCAACCATCTTACTGAGAATGGAAATAGTCTCATTCAGGGCCAGAAGGCCCGTGTCCGGCTGTCCCAGCACCACTCCGTGCATTCCATATCCGGTTGTACCGGCAATGGAGAACCCGGAGGCCTGGATCGCCCTCGCACTCAGTGCATCATAGGCACATGGCGCGATCAGGTAATCGCGTTCTGCAAGAAGTTTACGTATTTTTTTACTCTGTTTTCCCATAAAAAACCCCTCTTTCTTCTCTCTTCAAAAATATTTTCCGGCACTCTCTTCAATTTTTACTTACACTGAATCATGCTGTACGTTTTGCTCCGTCCGGCTGGCGTCACCGGTGTTCTAAATTGGTTTTATTATATCGCCTCACGCTCACCAAAGTCTAATACCTGTTTTATATCGGTTTGATAGAATGATTCTATGACGCTTTTTTGTGGTTTTGTGGCATTTTTACAATTTTTCCGCCCTCAGAAGATAGATAATTATATAAATAGTACAAAGTATTTCGTTTATTCAATTTTACCATCATTGTATTCTCAAAAATACAAGAATAATCTAAATACTCTTCTTGACTTTACCATGCTACCATGCTACAATGTCGAACATTACACAAATACGAGGGTCCATGCAGCCGGCCGTTTCTTAAATTCGGAGTTTTTCCGGGCTTCTGCCAACGGTGGGGACGGCTGTGGGATGTGTAAAAGTTTATGTGAGGAGGAAAAATCTATGTCGTACGTTGATGAAATCTACAGCAAAACAGTCAAAGAAAATCCTGGTGAGGAAGAGTTCCATCAGGCGGTCAGAGAGGTGTTAGAATCTCTCAGACCTGTAATTGAAGCAAATGAGAAGCAGTACCGTGAGACAGCCCTGCTGGAGCGCCTTGTCGAGCCGGAGCGGATTATCTCCTTCCGTGTTCCCTGGGTGGATGACCAGGGCCGGGCGCGCATCAATAAAGGATACCGCCTGCAGTTTAATAATGCGATCGGGCCTTATAAAGGAGGACTCCGTTTTCATCCGTCTGTTAATCAGGGAATTCTTAAGTTCCTGGGTTTTGAGCAGACATTTAAAAATTCCCTGACCGGTCTTCCTATCGGAGGCGGTAAGGGTGGTTCCGACTTTGATCCAAAAGGTAAATCGGCTCATGAGGTGATGGTCTTCTGCCAGAGCTTTATGACGGAGCTTTATAAACATATCGGCGCGGATCAGGATGTGCCGGCCGGTGATATCGGCGTCGGCGGCAGGGAGCTTGGTTACATGTACGGCCAGTATAAGAGGCTGACCGGTCTTTATGAGGGCGTCCTGACCGGAAAAGGGCTGACATTCGGAGGTTCCCTTGTGCGTACCCAGGCAACCGGCTACGGCCTTGTCTACATATTGGAAGAAATGTTAAAGAGCCACGGTGAAAGCCTGGAGGGTAAAACCGCCATTGTATCAGGCTCCGGCAATGTGGCCATTTACACGGTGGAAAAGGCGGCCCAGCTTGGCGCCAAGGTAGTCGCCATGAGCGATTCCAACGGCTATATTTATGATAAAGACGGAATTAAACTGGATGTGGTAAAAGAGATTAAAGAAGTGCGCCGCGGACGCATCAAAGAGTACGCGGACGAGGTGCCTGGCTCCGTATATACAGCAGGAAAGGGAATCTGGTCCATCCCCTGTGATATTGCCCTTCCATGTGCAACCCAGAACGAGCTGAACCTGGAAGACGCTAAAATGCTGAAGGCAAACGGCTGTATCGCCGTGGCCGAGGGCGCCAACATGCCTTCCGATATGGAGGCGACGGAATTCTTCCTTTCCAACTCCATCCTGTTCATGCCGGGCAAGGCGGCCAATGCCGGCGGCGTTGCAACCTCCGCCCTGGAGATGAGCCAGAACAGCCTCCGCATGAGCTGGTCATTCCAGGAAGTAGACGAAAAACTTCACGACATCATGGCCGGAATCTATTCCAAGGTGGCCGATGCCGCCAAGCGCTATGGTGAGGCCGGCAACTATGTAGTCGGCGCCAATATCGCAAGCTTTGAGAAAATTGCCAACGCTATGATGGCTCAGGGATTTGTATAAATAATGCTGATTTGTATCATGGAAACATAAAAAAGAGCCTCTCCCCCCGGTATGAAAATCATTCTCATTTTGTGCCGGGGAGAGAGGCCGTTTTCTATTTATTTATCTATACTATTATCACGGTTCTAATTTTTCTTTCCCGTAGAAGTTCCTTAGGCA
>CATWBR010000395.1 GCA_958349075.1 uncultured Clostridium sp. | reverse complement strand
CTTTCATTATACACTATTCGACATTATTTGCATCAACTGATTTGGCTGTTTGTAAACAATATACGCAGGACGGCTGAACTAAAACACTTCCTTTTCCTCTTTCGGTTCCAGGCTCTTAAAAATCCTTAAAATCCCTGCCTGACATCCCTATTTTACAGATTATCCACATTGCTGTACAACGTAAGCATCGGTGTAAATACAGCCGCAATGATGGCAATTACAATAAACGCCATAAACACTATCACAAGCGGTTCCAGTGCGGCGGCCGCCTGCTCGGTTGCGGCTGTTACCTCTTCCTCATAGTACTCCGCCACCTTGTCAAGCATGCTGTCCAGTCCGCCCGTCTCCTCGCCGATTCCCACCATGTGATATACCATGGAAGGAAAGACACCGCTCTCGCGTAGAGGCACGGAAAGCTGGATTCCACGCGCCACCTGTTCCCTGGCATCGCTGACCGCCAGGCGGTACACAGTATTGTCCATGGTTTTCGCCGTGATCTCCAGGGCGTCGATAATCGGCACACCGGCACTGAGCAGGGTGCTTAAGTTTCTGGAAAACTGGGCGCAGGCCGTTTTCTTTTTCAGCTTTCCGATTAGCGGAATCTTAAGTACAAGATTCGAGTAGACATAATCGCCGTTCTCCGTGCCGCCGTATGCCCTCAGCCCCATGACTAAGGCAAAGATGCCTATAATGATTAAATACCAGTAACCGGTCACAAAATCACTCATCGCCATGACCGCCCTTGTAATCGCCGGCAGCTCGGCATCCATATCCGCAAACATGGCGGAGTACATCGGAACGATATAAACCAGCATGACGATAATGACAATCAGTGCCACCACCGACAGGATGATCGGGTAAATCATGGCCTTTTTAATTATATTGTTAAGTTTTGCCGTCTTCTCATAATGGGATGCCATCCTCTCGAACGACAGGGACAGCTTTCCTGCTTCCTCTCCGGCCTGTACCAGGTTGACAAACATCGGAGGAAAGACTTTTTCGTGATGCCGCATACTTCCGGCCAGCGTATCTCCCTTTTCCACGGAGGCCCTGGTTTCGCGGATTGCTTCTTTGAGGAGCTTGTTGACCGTCTGCTCCTCCAGCATCTCCATCGCCCGCACAATATTGATGCCGGATTCGGTCAGTGTGACAAACTGGCGGCAGAAAATGCTCATATCCCTCGGTTTTACGCCGGGATTTAGAAACGGCAGTTCGAACTCCTTATCCCAGATACTGGGCGGGTCGATGGAGATAACGGTATTTCCGTCGTTCTTCAGAACCGCCATCGCATGGGGCCTGTCGGACGCGGTGATGTTTCCTCTCTTTTCCTTCCCTGCCGGGGTAATAACATGATAACGGTAATTCGCCATTCAGCGCCTCCTTAGTATAACAGGCGTTTTTCCATCGACGCCGGATCCACCGCATAATCGACCAGCATCTTGCGGCTGATAATACCGGCCCGGTATTTCTCCAGGAGGGCATCATCCATCGTGATCATGCCGGATTTCCGGTTTGTCTGGATAATGCTTGGTATCTGATAAGTCTTACCGTCCCGGATCAGGCTCCTGACCGCCGTATTTACATGCATGACCTCAAATACGCCGGTTCTTCCGCTGCCGTCCGACTTTGGCAGCAGCCTCTGGGAAATGACCGCCTCCATAACCATGGAAAGCTGGACCCGGATCTGATCCTTTTGTTCGGCAGGGAACACGTCGATAATTCGGTCGATTGTCGAGGCCGCACCGATTGTATGCAGGGTGGAAAATACGAGATGCCCGGTCTCGGCGGCAGTGATGGCCGTGCTGATTGTCTCCAAATCCCTCATTTCTCCTACCAGAATTACGTCCGGATCCTCCCTGAGCGCGGCACGAAGCGCCGCTGCATAGCTTTTTGTATCAAGGCCGATCTCCCTCTGGTTCACCAGCGATTTGCTGTGGCGGTACAGATACTCGATCGGATCCTCCAACGTGATGATATGGTTTCTTCTCGTCTCATTGATACGCTGGATAATCGAGGCCAGGGTCGTGGATTTGCCGCTTCCCGTGGGGCCCGTCACCAGAACCAGCCCGCTGTTTTTCTGGTATAAATCAATGACAGACTGCGGCAGTCCCAGGGACTCCGGGGTCGGGACCTCGGTGCTCACCAGACGGAACGCCGCGGCCGTGGTGCCTCTCTGGCGGAACGCATTGACACGGAACCGCCCCAATGCCGGGATTCCGAAGGAGAAATCCACTTCCCCCTTCTCTTCAAACAGATTCTTCTGCCTCTCTCCCATGATACTCTCAACAAGGGCCTGGGTATCATTACCCATCAGCCTCGGGCAGCCCTCCATTGCAATCAGTGCCCCATTGACACGGACCTGGGGAGGGACTCCCACCGTTATGTGAAGGTCGGAGGCTTCCATCTTTTTCGCCTCGCCTAAAAGTTCTGTCAAATCCATCGGTTAGTCCTCCTCGCTGGCAATCTTCTTCATCTCATCAATCGAAGTGATGCCCTCTTTTACAAGGAGCACCGCACTTCCTCTCAGAGTGACCATTCCTTCTTTCTGTGCAATTTCTTTAATTTTGGAGGACGGCTGCATCTTGGTGATCGCCCACCTCAGCTGCGGTGTGACGGGCATCATCTCATAGACGGCGGTTCTGCCGAAATATCCGGTCTGGCTGCAAAGCTGGCATCCCACCGGGTCATAAACCGTGAGCGGTTCGTCAATTTTCACTCCCAGCTTTTCCTTCTCCTCCGGAGTCGCTTCCCTGCCTCTCTTACAGCGGCAGAGTTTCCTCACAAGACGCTGTGCCACAACACCCACCAGAGCGTCTGCAATCAGGTATGGTTCAATTCCCATATTCAGCAGCCTGGCGATACTTGCCGCCGTGCTGTTGGTATGTAAGGTACTGGCCACAAGATGGCCGGTAATCGAAGCCTGAACCGCGATTTCCGCAGTCTCGGGATCTCGTATCTCTCCTATCATAATGATATCAGGGTCCTGACGGAGGATGGAACGGAGCGCAGACGCAAATGTCATATCCGCCTTCGGGTTTACCTGTATCTGGTTTACGCCGTCGATATTGGCCTCCACCGGGTCTTCTACCGTGACAATGTTCACGGTCTCATTGTTCAGTTCGCTGAGGGCCGTATAAAGGGTTGTGGATTTACCGCTTCCCGTAGGGCCTGTTACAAGGATAATTCCATGGGGATGTGCCAGCATCTGGTCGAAACGCCTCATATCCTCGTCATTCAAGCCAAGCTCCTTCTTATCTCTTGTCAGGTTCTCCTTGTTTGTAAGACGCATTACCATCTTCTCACCGTAGACAGTGGGAAGCGAAGAGACACGGACATCATACTCCACATGGTCAATATCCAGCGTAGTTCTGCCGTCCTGCGGTTTTCTCTTCTCTGAAATGTCCATACCGGATATAATCTTAAGCCTGGCAATAATTGCCGTATAAATCGACAAATCGTAGCTCATCGCCTCCACCAGATTTCCGTCGATTCTGAAACGGATCCTGATTCCTTCCCTCATCGGCTCAAAGTGGATATCACTGGCTCTCTGGCGCACGGCCTGCTCGATAATGGATCGCACCATCACAACGATTGGGGATGAGTCTGTCAGGGACGCCTCGCCCCTGGCCGCATCCCGGGCGGCATCGTCCCTTCCCTGCTCTTTCTTGTACTGATCCGCGACCGCGATTACGGACTGACGCCCAAAATACCGGTCAATCTGAAATGCTATCTGGCTGCTGGTGCTGAGAACGGGAATCACTTTATAGTTGGTAATAATCGCGATGTCATCGATCGCCATAAAATCCATGGGATCCGACATGGCGACTCGGAGCATATTCGGGTTGTCTTTGTCAAAGCCAATGGGTATCAGATTATATTTCTTTGCAATCGTCTCATTAATTGCGTAGACTGCGGCCTCATCCAGTTTCATGTTGCGCAGTTCCACATACTCAATGTGAAGCTGGTCACAGAGTATCTTTACAATGGCAAGCTCTGAGACAAACCCCATACTGATCAGCGTCTCACCAAGTTTCGTCCCGCGCAGCCGCTGTTCCTTCAGCGCCCGCATCAGTTGATCTTCTGTAATAAGACCTTTTTGAACTAATAAATCTCCAAGGCGAATTCTTTTATTTGTAGCCACATTCATTTCCTCCGTCCTGCGATGATACTAAACATTTTTATTCCATAGGGAAGTTTGCCCTATGGAATAAAAAAGCTTTACTTGTTGCGCAAGTAAAGTCCGGTATCATGTCAGGCGCCTGTGTCAATAAGTTTTAGGCCTGTATCGTTCCATTTTTTCACTGCCTGATTA
>CATWBR010000394.1 GCA_958349075.1 uncultured Clostridium sp. | reverse complement strand
TTCTTATATAAACCGTAGTAATCCGACTCCATATTCTCGCTCACCTGTTTATGCCAGCGGAAAGCATCATCCAGCGCCTTATTGTAAATAACCGGCCCGAGCGTTTCGAGGAAAAAATCAATAATCTGCTGTTCCTCTATAATTCCGATCTCTTCTCCCCTTACGTCCAGATAGAACGCCTTAATTTCTTCCGTAATCTTCTTTTTTTCCGCATCTGTCAGAGACAGAATCTGAACCGGTTTTCTCTTTTTCAAAGTATTTCTCCTTCCAAATTATTCTTCCGCCTTCTCCTCCAGCGGGATCCGGCCGTTCCTCTCCCGGTACTCACTGGGAGTGCAGCCGATCCTTTTTGTAAACATATTGGTAAAATGGGTCGGGTTATCATAACCGACGCGTTCCGAAATCTCCGTTATGGTCAAATCCGATTTCAGCAGGTACTCTGTCGCATAGGTAATCCGGCAGTGAATCAGATAATTGATCGGAGACATATGATAGGCCTGGGCAAAGATCCGGCTCAGGTGTGAAGGGCTGATATTAAAGTGGCCGGAAAGCGATTCCAGCGTAATCTTCTGCTCCCTGTTGTCCTGGATATAATTCAGGATATCACTCAGGGAATATTTTGATGCAATTCTCAGCGTCATGGTCTCATTGGTAAACAGAATCCGGGTGAGCTGAAGAAGCCCCAGACAGATGGATTGGAATGCCCCGTCGGCGATACCTCCGTTGGCATGGTGAATATTAAAAAGCAGCTGCAAAGTACTCTGAATATAGGGGAGGCAGTTTATCCCCGATGTGACCGCAATCCCCAGGCCGCGAAAGAACGACTGGAACTCACCGTCCTCCGGCGTATCCTTAAACCGCAGGGTGTAATACTGCATACCGGTATCGTCGTCCGCCGTAAAACGGTGCGCAATGTCGGGCGGTATGATAATAATGGAACCATTTTTTACGGGAAAGGACTGGTTATCAATAACCAGATGACCGCACCCGCTGGTGATGAACGCGATTTCATAAACGTCTTTATGGTCATGCCACGGGTATGTCCATAGCGGTAAATTGTCAATATAGCACATATGGGTAATCTCCACAAACGGCTGCTGCCGGTAGGGATTATCCTTTTCTGATTTGTAATCGTAGATCCACATGTGAACCCTCCTTCCCACTTCACCAATTATAACAAGAAGAAATTTTTTTGACAATAAAATTGGGGAGCCGGCCGGCGAAAATAGAAAAATAATTCAAAAAATGAGAAGATAATTTGGTCAAAACTCTCAAAACCGGCTTTTATCCCCATAAATCCGCATACAAAATGATAAGTTTCTTAAGTAAGATAGTAAGATACTTTGTAGAATAATTCCAATTTCGACTATATAATGTGATCAGTTAAAAAAGATGGCTTTCAGAAGGGAAAGGAAGTTCCCCTCCTGAAGGAAAGGAGAAAATATGTATTCTGTAACAAAGGAGGATGTGCTGCGCACGATTCCCGGAAGTGAGACAATCCCCAGGAGCACCGATTTAAGCGGGTTTCCCCGTTCCTATACAGACCTGCCTTATTCCGGCGGTTCTGCCGCCCAGAAACTCAATATCGTACTGCCGAACGAAGGGGAGGGGCCTTACCCGGTAATTGTTTTTATCCATGGAGGCGGATGGCTGACCGGCGATAAAAACCATGTACAGACCCAGCAAATCTACCGGCTTCTCTATGCCGGATACGCCGTGTGCTGCATTAATTACAGGCTTTCAGACGAAGCCAAATGGCCTCTTCCCCTGTATGACTGCAAGGCCGCCGTCCGTTTTCTGCGGGCCAGCGCTTCAAAATATAATCTGGATACGGAGCGGATTGGCGTCGCAGGCAATTCGGCAGGAGGTCATCTTGCAGCCATGATGGGAACGACAAATGGAAAAGCCGCGTACGAAGATTTGACTATGGGCTCACCGGAATATTCCAGCAGTGTCCAGGCTGTATTTGTCTGGTTCGGCGCTTACGATTTCACAAGCTGGGCTGAAGACTGCATGAAAACGTATCCGGACCGCAGTTTTGATTATGAATCCGGCGCCGAGGCCTTTATGTTCGGCCACTCGTTGAAAGAACATCCAGAACGGCTTAAGGATGCAAGCCCCTTCTGTCACCTGGACAGCCGGACGGTGCCGTTTTATGTGGAGCACGGAACGGGGGATCATGTAATCCCTTACTGTCAGTGTGAAAAGTTCTATCATAAATATACCGAACTTCTGGGGAACAGCCATATCTCCATCCGGCTTTTCGAAGGTGCGGAGCACTCGGATCCTGCTTTCAAGACGGATGAAAATGTGTTTGAATTTGTGAAGTTCTTTGATAAATATGTGAGACAGATTCCCGAACGCGGGTATTTTCTGCTCGGTACGCTGGGGGACTGCGAAACAACGATGTAGAATGGAAGGAGACGAGGGTTATGGAACAAAAAAAGGATTTTCTGGACGAACTGGCACAGAACCTGATGCTGATTATGATTGTCATTGCATCGGTCTGCACCCTGCTTAGCGTGGTGTTTCAGTTTATCTCGGAAGACATCAAGACATTATTTATGCAGTTTTCTTATTATGCTTACGGCTGGATGGTATTTCTGGCTTTGGGGCCTGCAGTGAAACGAGCCGCCTTTATGCGGATCGACATGGTGGTCGGCTTATATCCTGAGGGCGTCAAAACCTTTCTGAGATTTTTTTGCGACGCCGTCCTGTTCATCATGATGATTTTAATGTGCTGGTTCAGTATTCAGAATCTGCTGAACGCCGTTTCTACCGGAGCCGTCAACGCAAAAACACCTGTAATTCCCCTGGCGATGGCTTATGCCGCCCCGGTTGCGGGCTATGCCCTGGGAGCCGTCGCATATATCGTACGGTTTACCCAGGCAAAGAAAGGAGGCGCTGAATCATGACAGCTATATTTCTGATACTTTTCTTCTGTGGATTAATCTTCGTTGGAATGCCTATTGCCGGATGTATCCTGGTATCGGCCGCCAGCATTCCCCTGTTCATGGGCGCAGCCTCGCCTCTTATGTGGACACAGGTAGCCGGTGAGGCGATCAATGGCGCAGTGGCCAACAACGTCGGCCTGACCATCGTCCTTTTCATGGTGGCCGGTGAATTTATGGCCAGAGGAAAACTGACCGATAAAATCTTTGATACCTTTTCCTATTTCTTTGGCAAGAAAAAAGGATTTATGCCCATTATCTCAATTGCAACCTGTATGTTTTACGGCGCTATCTCCGGCTCCGGCCCCGCCACAACCGCAGCCGTGGGCGCCATGTGCTACCCTATGCTGGTGGGCATGGGATATGATAAATTTTTCAGCGCCAGCATTCTCGTATCGGCCGGCTGCCTTGGAATGGTCATCCCTCCCAGCGTACCGCTGACCGGAGCCGCCGGACTGGCCGGTGGGCTGGAGCTGGTTCCCCTGTACCAGATCGCTGCCGTCGGCGGTGTCTGCGCCGGTCTTCTGCTGATTGGCTACGCCTATCTGCACTGCTGCCTGAAGAATGACGGAGATCAGATAAAAATCAGCGCTGCCGTTGACAAACTCCACGAACAGAGCTTTGGTTCCCTCTTTAAGGACAGCATTTGGGCGCTTCTGACTCCGGTCCTGATACTTGGCACTATCTTCAGCGGAATTGCCGACACGGCCCAGGCCGCGGTTTTGAGTCTTGCCTATTCAATGATAGTGGCAATATTTATATACCACACAATCCGGGTGGAGGATGTAATCCCGATTCTTAAGAAATGCGTGATGAACGCCGCCCCCCTCTGCTTCCTGATTGCCCTGTCCAATGTATTTTCAGCGGCCATGAGGGCGCTGGACATCCCGGCCAGTCTGGCAGGCGCCCTTATAAGCTCCGGCGTTTCCAGCACACTCCTGATTCTTCTGATTCTAGTATGCATGCTGCTCCTGGGCGCATTCATGGACTGCGGAGCCGCAATGACAATCCTGGTTCCTCTGTTCGCTCCGGTCATTATCAGCTTCGGCATGGATCCCTATACGGCAATCGTGGCCATCATCATGTGTCAGGCCGTCGGCCTTTGCAGTCCTCTCTGCGGCCTGTGTATCTTCGTCATGTGCCCGATTGTGGGCTGCACCATTGGCCAGTTAGGCAAACACGTCATCAAACTGAGCGCCCTGATTGTAATTGTCTCCGTGATTATGGTTCTGATGCCGTCCCTGTTCTCCTGGGCTACTTCCGGGGCATTTATCCCGGCTCTGTGATGAAGTTTAAACCCCGGACCTGTTAAATGCTCCCAACCAGGGAAACTCATTATGGGGCTGTAAAATAAGTCCCTAATTAGGAATCGCCAGAACCGACAACTACCGGAT
>CATWBR010000393.1 GCA_958349075.1 uncultured Clostridium sp. | reverse complement strand
ATCTCAACAGATGATAAATCAATCGGAAAACAGGAGAGCATTAAATCCGGCAAACGACGGCCGGGGTAAAAATGATTCGTAAAAACAATATGAAAGTTAAAAAGAAACATAAAAAAGGAGATCATATGGGAGAGATACGGGACAATATAGCGGACGGATATTATGAAGGGCTGATGAGTGCGGTCGGCTACCGGGAACAGGATTTGAAAAAGCCTGTGATCGGTGTGGTGAATTCCTGGAATGATGTGAATCCGGGACACAAGCCGTTTAAGGAGCTTGTAAATTATGTAAAGGAAGGAATCTGGGCAGCAGGAGGCATTCCGGCCGAATTCGGGGTGCCTGCTCCCTGCGACGGGATGGCACAGCTTCGGGGAATGCAGTATGTGCTTCCCCAGAGAGACCTCATTGCCGCGTCGATCGAGGCCATGGCCGAGGCACATTCCTTTGACGGCATGGTGTTCTTATGCTCCTGCGACAAAATTATTCCGGGAATGCTGATGGCGGCAGCCTCCCTGAATCTGCCGGCCCTGTTTTTAACGGCCGGTTCGATGGTTCCTTATGAAACAGGGGAGAATACCTTTGTTACATCGGATTTAAAAGAGTCCATCGGAGCCAGGAACAGCGGAAAAATCTCGGAGGAAACATTCAGGGATTATAAGGAAAACATGTGCTATTCCTGTGGGACCTGCTCCATGTACGGCACCGCCAATACGATGGGAGTATTTGCCGAGGTGGTGGGACTGTGCCCTGTCGATTCCACGACAATGCTTTTCTGCTCCTCGGCAAAGCAGAAGCAGGCAAGAGATGTGGGAGAGCGGATTGTCGGCCTGACGAAGGAGGGGGCCTGCGCCCGTACCTTTTTGACCAAGGAGTCCCTGAGTAACGGCATTATGCATATTTCGGCAACGGGCGGTTCTACCAATGCCGTAATGCATGTGACGGCGCTGGCGAGGGTGCTGGGCCTTGATATGGACCTGAGGGAATTTGACAGAATTCAGGAGAGCGTTCCTGTCGTTGCCAAGTTTAAACCCTCGTCCAGGTATAATCTCTATGATTATCATAAGGCGGGCGGAGTCAGGGGGTCTCTGACTGCGATTAGGGATCGCCTTAATCTGCAGGTTCCTATGGCTTTTGGCGGAACGCTCGGGGACATGCTTGAGAGGTTTTCCGGCAAAATCAATCCGGAAGTCATACACAGTCCGGAACAGGCGCTGCATGAGGACGGATGCTTTTCCATTCTGCACGGCAATCTGGCGCCCAGGGGAGCCGTTGTGAAAAAGAGCGGAGTGGAGCCATCCATGTTTTACCACAGGGGACCCGCCGTGGTCTTTGATTCCGAGGAGGAACTGATGCAACGAATGCTGAAATCCGATATTACGCCGGGATCCGTTCTTGTCATCCGCTATGAGGGGCCGAAAGGAGGGCCGGGAATGAGGGAAATGTCGATCCCGGCCGCCATGCTCATCGGCATGGGACTCCATACATCGGTGGCTATGATCACGGACGGACGGTTTTCGGGGGCGTCCAGAGGACCGTGCGTGGGGCATATTTCCCCCGAAGCCTGGGATGAAGGGCCGATTGCCTGCATTAAGAACGGCGATATTATCACAATCGACCTGAATAATAAACGGATTGAGGTGGAACTATCTGAGGATGAACTTGAACAGAGGAGAAAGGAAATTGTAAAACCGGATCATAAGGCGAGGGGAATCCTGAACGCATACCGGAAAAGCGTATGCGGCGCAGAGGATGGAGCTTTGTGGCTTTATTCTGAAAACTAATGAGATTACACAGGAGGAATGGTAGGTTATGGGGACATTGGTTGCATTTTTAATTGGTTTGGCGGTAATGTTTTTTCTGATGCTGAAGACAAAGGTAGGGCCTTTCATGTCGATGCTCTTTGGCTCTCTGGTGATTGGGCTGGGCTGCGGCGTCAGTTCTGCGGACACGATCAGCGCTATTGCGGGGGGATTTGGAAACACTTGTAAAAGTATTGGTATTGTTATCATTTTCGGCACGATTCTGGGAGAGTACCTGGAAAAGTCAAATGCTACACAAAAGATTGCCACGACGCTTCTGCGTCTGACCGGAGACAAGAATGCGGATGTGGCGCTGGCGGCTACCGGATTCGTGGTATCTATCCCCGTTTTCTGTGACGTGGCGCTCATTATGCTGGCGCCGATTGCCAAGGCCGTAGCAAAAAAAAGCCGTTTGAAGCTGGGCGCCCTGGCGACCGTTCTGGCTCTGGGACTTCTTATCACAAATACTTATGTGGCGCCGACACCGGCTCCGCTGTCCATTGCGTCCATACTCGGCATCGATGTGGGACAGTCGATTCTCTGGGGACTGGCGGCTTCCCTGTTTGTTGTTGTGGTTGTCTGGGCATACTGCCGCTTTTTCCTTCAGAAAAAGCCGGACGACTGGTATGTGCGTTCAGACAGCGCCGCCGCACTGGAAGACAGTGGAAACGAAGAAGAAACGGAACTGAGTAATGCGGCTCCGGCCGTTATGCCGTCGTTTCTGGCATCAATACTTCCGATCCTGGTGCCTATCGTTTTAATCCTTTTTAATACGACATGCAGCATGCTTCTTCCGGAAGGGGCGGCCCTTCTCACCGTAAGCTCCTTTTTAGGAGATAAAAACATTGCTTTAGCTCTTGGTATTGTAACGGCTATCCTGCTTCTGAAAAAATGTATTCCTCAGAACGAGGTGTATGATGCGATGACAAATGCCCTTTCCACAGCCGGACCGGTTATCTTTATTACGGCTGCGGGCGGCGCTCTTTCCAAAATTATCGATGCGACGGGAGTCGGCGTGCTCTTTGCGGATTCCCTTGCGGCCAGCGCCCTGCCGGTCATCATTATCCCGTTTTTAATCTGCGGCTTTTCAAAGTTTGTCCAGGGTTCCTCCTCGGTCGCCGTTATCATGGCCTCAACCCTGACCCTGCCGCTTTGCAATGCAGGACTGATTCACCCAATCGTTGCCTTTATCGCAATCTGTGCGGGTTCCGGATTCGGCTCTCACGTAAACAACAGCTTTTTCTGGGTCTTTGCAAACCTCTTCGGGTATGATACTAAGACTACGCTTAAATCGCTTTGCGTCGGCCAGCATGTGATGGCGTTTGCCGGATTGGCTGCAGCCTGTATTGTCAGTATGATTCTGTAAATATAACTGGTAAACAACCGATATGGTTTTTTACCACCGTTAGTCCAAGACGGGTACCGGTATATGCCGGATACCCGTCTTTTGCTGCTTGATTACAATGAAAAGTCCGCGGAACTCTCCTCCGTCACTAATGCAGAGTTTTGAGGTATGCCTGAACCGTTTATCGGTGTAACGGAAATATCAGAGGCACCCATACCATATACACGATAAAACAAATAATAACCGTGGGTAAAGAACCTTTGAGATAGTCTTTAATCGAATATCCTCCTGCTCCGAAGGTCATAATCTGTGGAGCTGATGCCATTGGAGTGAGCAGTGAGATGTTTCCTGCAATAAGGGGACCTATCATGGCGGTAACCGGATTAATGCCAATGCTTACGGCGACCGTTGCACTGATGGACATGAACAGATTGGCAACAACAATATTATTCATAAATTGAGTCAGGATGAGCGGAACAATAAAGAACACAGAGGCAATAATGTAGGCGTTTGCCGTGCCTCCCAGCGTATGCTGCACAAGTGCGCCAATCGCTTCACCGGCTCCTGTTTTATTAAATGCAGTTGCAACAGGCAGCAGGCCGGCCACAAGACAGAGGACCGGAATATTCATAGAAAGGACAGCCTGCTTTTCTGTCAGTATGCCTGTAAAAACATAAAGCAGT
This sequence comes from uncultured Clostridium sp., assembly GCA_958349075.1. Taxonomy (GTDB): domain Bacteria; phylum Bacillota; class Clostridia; order Lachnospirales; family Lachnospiraceae; genus Otoolea. Next base: position 534 of record CATWBR010000393.1, on the reverse strand, counting down.
GCACCAATACAGGCAACCAGATAAATCGGCACCGGAAAATTTTTGATACTGCTTGATAAAACCATGAAAAGGACGGTGCCCCCGTAAATCAGATAGGCAAGTTTGTTTTTAGCCGCCGGCAGCGCTGATGCAGAATGATCGGCAAAGATTTCTTTAACTTCACCTTTGGTGTTTACCGGAAACAGCTTATAGCCTATGAAAAAAAGATAAATGGTTGAAATTATGAAAAGCGGTAATTTTGCAATCGTAAGATCAAAGAAACCGAAACGCTCCGGGCGGCCGAGCTGCTCTAAAACACTGTTGGCTGTCAAATACATGCTGGCGCCGGCTCCGATTGGCATGACTCCTGTCCACATATTAGCCAAATCACAGCAGGGTTTTAATGTCCTAGAGGAACTGACATTGAGATCTTTACATACGAGGATAATGACCGGTGTGAGGGCGGCAACCGTTGCGGTCGAGTTCGTCATGATGGAGAGAAAAATGCTGGCCAGTCCAAAGGCAAGAAGAATTTTTTGCTGATTTCCCCTAAAG
>CATWBR010000392.1 GCA_958349075.1 uncultured Clostridium sp. | reverse complement strand
AACTTACGCCACAATAAGACATGTGACAGCGTGTTCCTGGAGAGTTTTATATGGAAAGAATATTACCATGTTCAATATGCAATATGGGAAGGAAAAGCGCTCTTGTGGCTGATGGAGAGCGGCGGTAAATGTTTTTCCGCTATGCCGCTATGCCGTGAGGAGGACCTTCCGGACGCATTTAAGGCAATAGAGCAGTATTTTAATGAAGAGCTGGGATATCCGCTGGTCATCAATCTGGCGGATGAGTTTGCAGTGCAGCATCTGGCTCTGCCGGAGGACAAGTATCTGGTGGAAGAACAGGTGGATTCCAGGGACTATCTCTACGACGGCAATGCCATGAGAACCCTTGCCGGCAAGAAGCTGCATAAGAAGAAAAACCGTGTCAATGCATTTAAACGCGAGTATGAAGGACGCTATGAATACCGCCGTCTTTGTTGTTCCGACAGCCATGAGGTCTGGGAGTTCCTTGATAAATGGAGACTTCAGAAGGGCGATGATGTGGAAGAACATCTGGACTATGAGGTGCGTGGAATCCATGATATCCTTAAAAATTGTTCGGCTCTCTATGTACGCATGGGAGGTGTGTTTATTGACGGACAACTGGAGGCCTTTACCATCGGCAGCTTTAACCCGGTGGAAAATATGGCAGTCATCCATATTGAGAAAGCCAACCCGGAGATTAACGGTCTGTACCAGTTCATCAATCAGCAGTTCCTGATCGAGGAGTTTACTGATGTGGAGTGGGTTAACAGGGAGGACGACATGGGACTTGAGGGACTGCGCAAGGCAAAATCCTCCTATAATCCGGCCGACTATGCGAGAAAATACCTTGTTGAGCAGCTTCTGGACGGGAAAAAGGGATACCGCTGGGCTGAGCAGATTGGTAATACCATATCGGGCAGCAGGATTGAATATCTTTCTGACGATGATAAATCGGATACGGAGCGTCTCTGGCATTCCTGTTTCCCTGAGGATTCCGAGCAGTTTGTGAAGTATTATTATTCGGAGAAAACAAAGGACAACCGCATTCTGGTGAAAAATGATAACGGACTGATTATATCCATGACACAGTTGAACCCATACCGTGTACGTGTCAAAGGGCAGGATGTCGATACCTACTATGTGGTAGGCGTTGCAACGGAGGAGAGTCACCGCCGCGAGGGTCATTTCAGGAATGTATTCCTGCGCATGATGCAGGACATGAATAATGAACAGGTCCCATTTGTATTTCTCATGCCTGCAGATGAACGGATTTATCTGCCGTTAGATTTTGCTTATATCGGTGAGCAGCCGGTTCTGTCCCTGACGGAAGGTGCAGGAGAGAAGCTTTCTGTGGTGGGCTGCCGGGATAACGAAGAGGACTGTGAAAAGGCCGCCGAATATATGGAACAGTGGCTTGCCGGGCGTTACGACATGTACTGCCGCCGCGACGGAGCCTATGTAAGCCGTCTGATCAAGGAACTGGAATCCGAGGACGGAGCGTTAGAATTCCTCTTCGACGGGGACAGGCTGTCGGGACTGTCGGCACAATGGGGCGTCGGCCGCAAAGAACAGCGGCTGCTCTACGCCGACGCGCAGTTTACGGAGGAAATCAAACGAAAGCCGACCATAATGGCAAGACTGACCTGTGCAGAGACATTCCTGTCCCTGTTTAGGCTGCGTGAGGCGGAAAAAGAGCTTCAGCTCAAGATAAAGATTGAAGATAATATCCTGGATGCTGTGAACGGAAGCTATATCTGGAATCTTTCGGCCAGCGGTTCCTCAGCCGTAAGAGCGGAGGCAGAGTGGGACAAGGAGGACAAAGAGGTACTTTGCGTGACGCCGGGAGAGCTTGTAGGCTGGCTGTGCGGATACAGGAAACCGGAAGAATTCAGTCCTGAGCTGTCCAAAGAACTGACGGAGAAACTGGCCAAGATTGGGACGGTAAATCAGGTATTTATAGATGAAATCGTGTAACGGCGCAGAGAAATCCGATTAAGAAAAAGCATGTAAAATATATGAGCGAGAAGTATAGATAAAGGACCTGTATAAAATCCGGGATGGAAAGGGGAGGTTTCAGAATGGATGAGATTGCGGTATTAAAACAGTGGATTAAAGAGAGCAGTAATATTGTATTTTTCGGCGGTGCGGGAGTGTCGACGGAGAGCGGAATTCCTGATTTCAGAAGCACGGACGGACTTTATAACCAGCAGTATGACTATCCGCCTGAGACAATAATAAGCCACTCTTTTTATGTCAGGCAACCGGAGGAATTTTACCGCTTTTATAAGAATAAAATGCTGTTTCCCGAAGCAAAGCCCAACAGAGCCCACCGGGCTCTGGCAAAGTTGGAGCAGGAGGGGAAAGTAAAAGCGGTGATAACCCAGAATATAGACGGGCTTCACCAGGCGGCGGGAAGCCGCGAAGTTCTCGAACTGCACGGCAGCGTTCACCGCAACTACTGCACAAGATGCGGAAGGTTTTACGGCCTTGACGATGTTGTAAAAGCATCCGGTGTGCCGAAATGTGAGTGCGGCGGTATGATAAAACCGGATGTGGTTCTTTATGAGGAAGGTCTGGACAACGATGTAATCCAGCGTTCCGTTGACTTCATCAGAAAGGCGGATGTCCTTATAATAGGAGGAACATCCCTCACCGTCTATCCCGCGGCCGGCCTCATCGATTATTACGGGGGCTCAAAACTGGTTCTGATTAATAAATCTGTGACATCAAGGGACAGCCAGGCGGATCTCGTCATCTGTGACAGTATCGGCAAGGTGCTGGGGGAAGCGGCCGGCCTGGACTGATGGGGCGAAATACGGAAAGCATGAATAAAGGGGAGAGACTTAGATGGTATATGAGATAGGCGATGTCGTCAAACTGAAAAAGCCGCACCCCTGCGGCAGCCACGAGTGGGAAATCCTGCGTGTAGGGGCAGATTTCCGTTTAAAATGTACGGGATGCGGCCATCAGGTCATGATGGCCAGGACCCTGGTGGAAAAGAGCACGAGGGGACTCAAAAAGAAGAACCCGGAGCAGACCGGAACGCAGTGAAACGGCAGGCCCGGACAGCGGTATGACGCAATTCGGGGAAACGGTATAAAACAGAGCGCGGAAATGGCGGAATTTTAAGGAAATCATATGTAAAAACGTGAAAAAACAGGAAGACAGTGCTTGCAAACACCTGGAAAATCTGGTATCATAAATATTCGTGATATATTAACTAATATCCTTACTCCCTGCTGGAGTCAGGGGGTCAGAGACCACAAGGAGGTAGAAAGAGCATGAACAAATATGAATTAGCAGTTGTTCTTAGCGCAAAACTCGAAGATGAAGAGAGAGCAGCAGCAATCGAAAAGGTGACAGGTTACATTACACGTTTCGGCGGCACTGTTGCAGACATTGATGAATGGGGTAAGAAGAGATTAGCTTACGAAATTCAGAAGATGAAAGAAGGATTTTACTACTTCATCCATTTCGAGTCTGATTCCGTATGCCCTAACGAAGTTGAGGCACACATCCGTATTATGGAGCCGGTAATCAGATACTTATGCGTAAGACAGGATGCATAAATAGAGAAAGAGTGATCGTATGAATAAAGTTATTCTTATGGGCAGACTGACCAGAGACCCGGAAGTGAGATACTCTCAGGGCGAACGCGCTATGGCAATTGCCAGATATACACTGGCTGTTGACAGAAGAGGCCGCAGAAGCGGCGGAGACGACGGCGCACAGACAGCAGATTTTATTACATGTGTTGCATTTGACAGAGCAGGAGAGTTTGCTGAGAAATATTTCCACCAGGGTACCAAAGTTGCGGTAACCGGAAGGATTCAGACTGGCAGCTACACTAACAGAGACGGTCAGAAAGTATATACTACAGAAGTAATCGTAGAGGATCAGGAATTCGCAGAGAGCAAGAATGCGGCAGGCGGAAATGAAGGCGGCTATCGTCCGGCAGAACGCCCGGCTCCATCCAGTGCAATCGGTGATGGTTTTATGAATATTCCTGACGGAGTAGAAGATGAAGGTCTCCCGTTCAACTAAGAGACGGGAATCGGTCCCCTGTCGGTCGGACGAGGACTGCATGGACATCTGATTTGTGAAGGAGGTAACTTAAGTGGCATTCAATAAAGGTGATAGAGCAGACGCTTCCAAGATGAGAAGAGGCGGCATGCGCAGAAGAAAAAAAGTTTGTGTATTCTGTGGAGAGAAAAACGGAGTAATCGATTATAAAGACGTTAACAAATTAAAAAGATACGTATCTGAGAGAGGAAAAATCCTTCCGAGAAGAATCACAGGAAACTGTGCAAAACATCAGAGGGCTCTTACAGTAGCTATCAAGAGAGCAAGACATATCGCTCTTATGCCATACACATGTGACTAATCCTTATTG
>CATWBR010000391.1 GCA_958349075.1 uncultured Clostridium sp. | reverse complement strand
GCTTTTAGAAGCGGGTTTTCTCATATTTTTCTGATTACCGTAAGGAGGTGCTGAGGGTATCATATGAAGATAAAGACACGTCTTGTTGTTGCATTTATCACAATTACGGTGGTTCCGATTGCACTGATTTATATTGCCGTTATGGGACTTGTCAATTATCAGGGACGTTCCTTTCAGAAGAACTATGGGCTCAACGAACAGGTTGATCTGCTCTCCGGCAACTCCATGCAGGTATTTAACCGTCTGACACAGGGGGTTCAGAATACGATACGCAAGTCAGTGGAGGAGGATCCCTCCATATTCGACGACGAAGGTTATCTGGAATCACTGAATGATGAACTGGAGAAGAAGTATTCCTATCTGATTGTCAGAAAAGGGGATGAGCTTACTTTTTCCGGCTCATCCGAAGGATACGGGCTGGTGGCTCAGCTTCCGCCCTATGATGATTACAAGGTTAATTCATCCGGAGGTTTCTATCTCGACGGTGAGGAACAGCACCTTTTAAAGCAGATTGATTTTACATTCTCGGACGGAGCGGAGGGCAGCCTGTTTATCGTGACAAATGTAGGCGAATACGTTCCTGAGATCAAATCGATGCTCAGCGAGATGCTGCTGGTGGGAGTGCTGATTATCTGTTTCACGGCGGGTATCATGATTATGTGGGTATACAGGGCGCTGCTGCAGCCGCTTAATAAGCTTCAGGAGGCGACGAAGAAGATTCGTGACGGCAACCTGGATTTTACACTGGATGTGGACAATGACGACGAGATCGGACTGCTTTGCCAGGACTTTGAAGAGATGCGCCTGAGACTCAAGGAATCCTCCGAGGAGAAGCTCCAGTATGACAAGGAAAGCAAGGAACTGATCAGTAATATTTCCCATGACCTGAAGACGCCGATCACGGCTATCAAGGGTTATGTGGAGGGAATCCAGGACGGTGTTGCCTCATCACCCCAAAAGCTGGATAAATATATCAAAACGATTTATAATAAAGCTAATGATATGGATCGCCTGATTGACGAGCTGACATTCTATTCCAAGATTGATACGAATAAAATACCGTATAACTACACGAAGATCAACGTGGCGGAATATTTCGGGGACTGTGTGGAAGAGGTCGGGCTGGATATGGAGACCCGCGGAATTGAGCTGGGATACTTCAATTATGTGGACAACGATGTTATGATAATTGCCGATGCGGAGCAGATGAAGCGGGTGATTAACAACATCATCGGCAATTCTTTGAAATATCTGGATAAGAAAAAGGGAATCATTAATATCAGGATTAAGGATGACGGTGATTTTATCCAGATTGTGATTGAGGACAACGGGAAAGGAATTGCGGCCAAGGACGTGCCATTTATATTTGACCGCTTTTACAGGACGGACTCCTCCAGGAATTCTTCCAAGGGAGGCAGCGGTATCGGCCTTTCCATCGTGAAGAAGATTATCGAGGATCACGGCGGCAGGATCTGGGCTACGAGCAAAGAAGGAATTGGCACTGAGGTTCATTTTGTGCTTAGAAAATACCAGGAGGTTATTCAGGAATGAGCAGAATTTTAATTGTTGAAGACGAAGAGAGTATCGCGGAGCTTGAGAAGGATTATCTGGAACTCTCCGGCTTTGAGGTAGAGATGGAGAACAACGGGGAATCAGGACTGAAACGTGGCCTGGAAGAAGATTTTGATCTGCTGATTCTGGATCTGATGCTTCCCGGTATGGACGGTTTTGAGATCTGCAAGAAAGTCCGCGAAGTGAAAAATACACCGATTATTATGGTTTCGGCAAAGAAAGACGATATAGACAAGATAAGAGGCCTGGGCCTGGGCGCCGACGATTATATCACAAAGCCCTTCAGCCCGAGTGAGATGGTAGCCAGGGTAAAAGCCCATATGGCAAGATACGAGCGCCTGATTGGCAGCGGAACGCCGGAGAATGAGATTATAGAAATCAGGGGCTTAAAGGTTGATAAGACGGCAAGGCGCGTTTATATTAACGGGGAAGAAAAGAATTTTACCACGAAGGAATTCGACCTTCTGGCCTTCCTCGCCCAGAACCCCAACCACGTATTCACGAAAGAAGAACTCTTCAGTAAGATCTGGGACATGGAATCCCTTGGGGATATCGCAACCGTTACGGTGCATATCAAGAAGATCAGAGAGAAAATAGAATTTAATACTGCAAAACCGCAGTATATCGAGACGATCTGGGGCGTAGGTTACCGGTTCAAGGTGTGATATAAAGCGAAATCCCGTGTATGTCAGTACACGGGATTTTTTTAACAGGCTGTCTTTGTGGCCCTGATCCGGCCATTCCAAAACTCACTCCTTTGATAACTCATTTTTCAGAGTCTTAGCAAGCTCATCCGGCGCATTCTCATGCATCACTTCCTTCCACGCAGACAAAAGATTTTTCCGCTCTACAACACAGGGAGAAATCCCGATATACTCATATCCACGCTGGTTCAGCAGCGCTTTGGCGGTAGCCTGGCCCGCCGCTACGCCCTGGTCGTAGGCCTTCTGAGCGCTGAGGCCGAGCACAATATCCTCATCGGCCAGGATTCTCGCAATCTCATAGTCCAAATCAAAAGTCACAATCTTGATATCACAGCGGTTCAACTCCCGCATTGCCCTGATAACTCCGAGAGCGGGTCCTTCCCAGGACACATAGAGCCCTTTAATTTCCGGGTGATCGAGGATCATCTTTTTTGCCACCGCATAGGCATTTTCTATCTGGTAAAACGGCTCCGACTCCACGATTGTGATATTCGGATATTCCTCCCGTATCGTCTGTTCCGCAATCATATCCCTCAGATAGGTTCCGAGGAATTTGCTTCCGTGCACGATAAAGCCGGCAACCACATTCTCCTCCTTCTTGAAGTGCTCCCCCAAAAGCACGGCTCCGCCCCGCCCGTTTTCACGTTCATTGGTGGAAACAAGGGAATAGTAATCCCCCTTGCTCATCCCGTCCGGGACATTGCTGATAAAAATCAGTTTTGTCTCTTTGGAGAGCTGGCGGAACTTGTTGGCTGTAGCCGTATCGTCAACGGGAATCGCCACGATGGCGTCCACACCCTGCATACGCAGGCTTTCGAGCTGAATCGCCTGAAGGTTTGGATCAAAATTGGAATCGGTGACCGATACAATGTTGACGCCGCACCGGGACAGGATATAACGCAGTCCCTTCTCGTGCATGGCAGCCCAGAGGGTATTGCCGTAGTGGAAGGAGACGCCCACCCTGTATTTGCGCTCCTGCAGTTCCTTCACCTCTGCCGGAGTCAGATCCAGATTGTCGGGAGAGACGGTGGTTTCACCATAGGGCCCTTTGCCGATCATCTTGACGGACTTTCTGATTTCTAAGAGAGAAGGGATATGTACTTCCTCCACCGCAGTAACTCCATTTATCTGTTCAAAAAGAAGCCTCAGCGCATTCTCGGCCATTCTGTGGCAGTCATGGGAGAATGTTGTGAGGGGCGTGCCGAAGAGATGGCACCAGGATTCATCACTGAAACCGATGACGGACAACTGCTCGGGAATGTCGACGGCCAGTTGCTGCAGCGTGGATATCAGAATCAGCGTGATTTTGTTGCCGCAGGCAATATAGGCCGTGGGTTTGAAATTCTCATAATGGCTGATGATGGCCCGCTCGCAGTCTTTATTATTGTACAGGTTCATTTTTACAATATTTGTGTCGTCACAGTGTACGCCTGCGTCGTACATGGCATCGAGGAAACCGGTTAACTGCTCATTGACCGTGGAAATCTCCCTGTCCGACATCAGGATGCCGATTCTCTTGTGGCCGCTGTTGAGAAGAGTCTGTGTCCCCTTATAAATAATACTGTCGCTGTCGGCCACAACGCAGGAGATGGAGTGGTCCGAGACTGTGCGCTCAATGCAGACAAGCGGCATATTACGCTGGTGGATTTTCTGATAGTACCGGCTGTCCTGGCTGGAGGGGGCAATTATAATTCCGGCGGTCAGACGGCTACTTACCAGATTTTCCAGGATCCTCTTTTCTGAGGCAATATCATCAAAGGTCAGATAGATGGATACCGAATAGCCCCTGGACTCACAGAGCTCTGTGATGCAGGTTATAATCCTGGTAAATAAAGAGCCGCCCACATTGGGAATTACGACGGCTATGACGGACTTTTCACCTATCCTGGCAGTGCCGGGCTTTTTCTGCGCTTTCACCTGATAATTGGTATCGCGGATGGCCTGCAGAACCTTCTTTGTCAGCTCCGGCTTCACATATCGTGTGCCGTTTATGACATGGGAGACGGTTGCAATCGAGACACCGGCTTTTTCCGCAACATCCTTGATCGTTGTAGCCATGTAAAATCCCTCCCCTGTTGTTTACGTAAATTTACCTATACTATAT
>CATWBR010000390.1 GCA_958349075.1 uncultured Clostridium sp. | reverse complement strand
TAACGAGTCTAGTACTGCTGTGCATTCCAAAGAGCGCAAGCGGTTCCCGGAGTAAATTAATTCTGGCCGGATCCCCCCTTCACGACAACCTCAACACAGGACTGAAGACTCATACCATCCATCTCCCCACACCGGACATTGGCCGTTCCGGCCGCGTCCTCCTTCCTCAACTAAATCCTTATTTATTCTGTCCATAATAGGCATTTGGCCCATGTTTTCTCATGTAATGCTTATCCAAGAGGCATTGGGGAGCCGGCTCCACCTGGGGGTTAATCTGTTCACACCGCGCCGCCATCTTCGCAACCTCTTCTAAAACCACCGCATTGTGCACCGCATTAAATGCATCGGTTCCCCAGGTAAAGGGACCGTGGTTTTTACAAAGCACACAGGGGACCGCCATGCAGTCCAGTTTTCTTTCCTCAAAGTCATCCGCAATCAGAATGCCCGTATTCAGCTCGTAGTCCTCGTCCAGCTCTTCTTTTGTCAGATTCCTGACACATGGGATACTGCCGTAGATGTAGTCCGCATGTGTTGTGCCGTAACACGGAATATCTCTCCCGGCCTGCGCCCAGGATGTCGCCCACGGGCTGTGGGTATGTACAATTCCGCCTATCTGCGGGAACCGGTTGTAGAGTTCCAGATGTGTTTTCGTATCGGAGGAGGGGTTCATATCCCCTTCTATTTTATTGCCTTTTAAATCCATTACCACCATGTCTTCCGGGGTTAAGCCGCTGTAATCGACGCCGGACGGCTTGATTACGAACAGGCCTCTTTCTCGGTCAATCCCTGAGACATTTCCCCAGGTGAAGGTGACCAGGCCGTACTGCGGGAGCTGCATGTTGGCTTCGTATACTTTCTTTTTCAGGTGTTTCAGCATAATTTTACCTCTAATTCGGATTTTGTGGATGTGTGGGGACGCATAAAGGGTGGGGCGGTGTCCTTATTACATTTTTATACCTTCTACTGCCGCCCGCTCCGCGGCAAGCCCCTCTTTGTAGCGCGCGATAAACGCATCAAACCCTTTTGCGCCTGCTTCGTCCGGTTCTATTCTGATTGCCTCTTCACCGGCAAATACTTTTGTGTCAAGGAAGTGATCCAGGGTCTCGTTTTCTTCTTTGCCGCGCATATAGGATGCCAGCACGGCAATTCCCCATGCGCCGCCTTCACCGGCTGTCTCCATTACGGATACCGGCACTCCGGCCGCGTCAGCCATGATTTTCTGGCCTACGCCTTTTGTCTTGAAGAGTCCTCCGTGGCCCATCAGGTTGTCGAGAGTAACGCCCTCCTCCCTGAACAGTATATCCAGGCCGATTTTCAGTGTTGCCAGGGAACTGTACAGATGTGTGCGCATGAAATTGGCCAGGTTGAACCGGCTGTCCGGGGTGCGGATAAACAGGGGGCGCCCCTCCTCAAATCCCGTGATTGGTTCTCCCGACAGGTAACAGTAAGAAAGGAGGCCGCCGCAGTCGGCATCTCCTTCCAGCGCCTTATTGTATAAGGTGCCGAACAGTTCGTTCATATCCACCTTCATGCCCATTGCCTGCGAATATTCTTTAAACAGGTTCACCCAGGCGTTCAAATCAGAGGTGCAGTTGTTGCAGTGAACCATTCCGACCAAATTACCGGACGGTGTCGTCACCAGATCGATCTCAGGGTAGACTTTGGACAGCTCTTTTTCCAGAACCACCATGGCGAAAACAGAGGTTCCTGCCGACACGTTGCCGGTGCGGACCGCCACGCTGTCGGTCGCCGTCATTCCGGTTCCCGCATCGCCCTCCGGCGGACAGAGAGAAATTCCGGCCTCCAGAAGGCCCGATGCATCCAAAAGCGCCGCTCCCTCTTTTGTCAGAGTTCCCGCCTCTTCCCCTGCTGTCAGAACCTCGGGAAGAATGTCGCAAAGCTTCCACGGATATCCCTTGGGGGCAGTCAGAGTATCAAACTGCTCCGTCATTGTGCGGTTATAATTTCCCGTCGCCGTATCGATCGGGAACATGCCGGAGGCATCCCCGACTCCAAGTACCTTCCTGCCTGTCAGTTTCCAGTGGATGAAGCCGGCCAGGGTGGTCAGATAATCTATGTCCGGAAGGTGTTCCTCGCCGTTTAAAATTGCCTGGCAGAGATGGGCAATGCTCCAGCGCTGAGGAATGTTATAGCCGAAAAGTTCGGTCAGTTTTTCCGACGCCTCCTGTGTGATTGTATTTCTCCATGTACGGAATGGCACAAGAAGGTTTCCGTTTTTATCAAATGCCATATAACCGTGCATCATGGCGCTGACTCCGATGGAACCGGCCGTCTTAAGTTCCAGGCCGTATTTTTCTTTCACATCGCGGGCCAAATCACCGTAACAGTCCCTGAGCCCCGTCATAATATCCTCAATCGTGTAAGTCCAGATATTATGTTCCAGGCGGTTCTCCCAGTCATGGTTTCCCTGCGCAATTGGGGTCATGGTTTCGTCGGTCAGCACGGCCTTAATTCTCGTAGAACCGAACTCGATGCCCAGCGCCGTTTTCCCCTCTGCAATGCTTAATTTTATCTGCTCTATGCCGTGGCTCATTCTCGTCCTCCTTTATTTTTGATCGTAAGCCCATCCGATGGGAAAAATCGTACAGAAACCGGCCTATAAGCAAGCTTAACGCCAACTTCTGAACGATTTTCCCCACTGTCCTGAGCTGTTATCTGAATTTGTAATATGCCTCGTTCCATCTCAGCTCATTTCTGAACTGGCGGATATTTGTATCCTTATCAATATAGACAGCTTCAATGCCCATGCAGGCAGCCCAGTCACCCATCTGTTCAGCAGTCAGGTCATAGGAGAATGCGGTATGGTGTGCTCCGCCTGCATAAATCCATGCCGCCGCCCCTGTTTCCAGGTTTGGTTCCGGTGTCCAGAATGCGGTTGCTACCGGCAGCTTTGGCATCTCTTTCTCAGCCTTCTTCACTTCCACATCATTGATAATCAGGCGGAAACGGTCTCCCAGGTCGATGAGCGATGTCGCCACGCCATGGCCCTCCTTCGATGTAAACACAAGTCTTGCCGGATCTTCCCTGTCCCCCATGGAAAGCGGGCACTCCTTGATTGCGATTTTTCCGTCGGCAATCGTCGGGCAAACCTCCAGCATATGGGCCTGAAGAATTCCCTCGCGCCCCTTCACAAGGTTATATGTATAATCCTCAAAGAACGTCGTTCCCTTTGCATCCCTTGTATTAGCCGCCATAATTTTCATCAGGCGCACCATAGCCGCCGTCTTCCAGTCGCCCTCCGCGCCGAAGCCGTAGCCCTTCTCCATCAGCCTCTGAATCGCAAGGCCCGGAAGCTGTTTAAGTCCGCCCAAATCTCCAAAATGAGTTACAATGGCCTGATAATTCTTCTCTTCCAGAAAACGCTCAAACCCAATCTCAATCTGGGCCTGAACCGCGGCATGGGCGCGGAACTCCTTCTCATCCCTGCCCTCCAGCAGAATATCGTATTTATCATAATACTCTTCCACCAGAGTATCGGTATCCGCTTTGGAGACGGCATTCACCTCATCCACAATCTCATTAACGGGATACGCGTCAATCTCCCAGCCGAACTTAATCTGCGCCTCCACCTTATCACCGTCCGTGACAGCCACATTTCTCATATTATCGGCCACACGCATCACACGGATATGGGAAGACTCCATCACGCCCACCGCCGTGCGCATCCAGGACGCCAGTCTTTCCTGAACCTCCTCATCGGCCCAATACCCTACAATAACCTTTCTTTCAATCCCCATTCTGCTGACAATATGACCGTACTCCCTGCCACCGTGTGCGGACTGGTTCTCATTCATAAAATCCATATCAATCGCATCATAAGGGATTTCCCTGTTAAACTGGGTATGCAGATGGCAGAGAGGCTTCCTGTACTCCTGAAGTCCGAGAATCCAGCTCTTAGCAGGCGAAAACGTATGCATCCAGGTAATCACGCCCGCGCACTCCGGATCCTGATTCGCCTCATTAAACGTCTTACGGATCACCTCATTCGTAATCAAAGTAGGCTTCCAAACCACCTCAAACGGCAGCTTTCCGCTCTTATTAAGTTCCTCCACAATCACCCTGGAATGCTCCGCCACATGTGCAAGACACTCCTCTCCATAAAGATCCTGAGACCCGGTACAAAACCAAAATTTATAATTCTTCCCTGTAACAAGCATTCTTTTATCCTCCTGATATTCATCCTAAAAATAACATCAATCATAAAAAATTCAGCACCCCAAACTTTTTACTGCAAATCAGCGGTGAAACACTCACTTTACTAATCTATCATAGCCAATCAGCAGCGAAACACTCACTCCGCTAACCTCTCATGGCCAATCAGCAGCGAAACACTCACTCTGCTAACCTCTCATAGCCAATCAGCAGCG
>CATWBR010000389.1 GCA_958349075.1 uncultured Clostridium sp. | reverse complement strand
CTTATTTACAGAACAACAAAACAAATTAAAAAAGTGATTATACAGGAGGTCTGCTATGAATAAATTTTACAGAAGTGACGACAAGAAAAATATCTTATTAAACCTGGTGTCTTTAGACGGCGGAGAAAAGGGGATTGCCCTGGAGGCTCTTAAGGCCAACACTTCAGACGGCGCGGCCGAGAAACATGTGCCCGTAGTCTCCATAAATGGAAATACCGTGGAAGTAGCCATCGGCTCCGTTGCCCATCCCATGCTGGAAGAGCATTATATCACGGGTATTTACATTGAAACAACATCCGGCGGCCAGTTCGCTTCGCTTAAACCGGGCGAAGAGCCAAAAGCCGTTTTCCTTTTAAAGGACGGCGATGAATTTATTGCAGCGTATGAGTACTGCAACCTTCACGGTCTGTGGAAGGCCGGAGAGTAACATCTGTTCCCAATAAGGCTGGCATCCGGCGGGACGGACAGTAAAAGTTCAAATTATTTCGGAGGTAATTGAAAATGAAAAAATATTTATGTGAACCGTGTGGCTATGAGTATGACCCTGAGGTCGGAGATCCGGACAACGGAATCGCTCCGGGAACGGCATTCGAGGATATCCCGGATGACTGGGTATGCCCTCTCTGCGGTCTCGGCAAAGACGTTTTCGTTCCCGAAGACTGATTGTACTAATTAATCCCCTCCTCTATCTTTAACCAACAAAATCGGCCAGGTCTTCCTGAAGCCGGGAATAGTCAAGGATTGCGATGGATTTACGCCCCTCCATTTTAATTATCCCCTCCTCCTGCATCTGTGACAATTCCCTGGACAGGGAAGGCCTGGCCGCATTTAAGCTGGCGGCCAGTTCCTCCCTGTTCATTGCAAGTTCCACCCTTTTATTTCCTCCGCCGTTCTGCAGCAGGTACAGGGCGATTCTCTGTCTCAGGCTTCCGCAGGTCAGAAGCTGTATTTTCTTTGAATTCTTTTCAGCCTCCTCGGCAAATACCCCCATCATATTAAACAGGATCTTGCTGTGATGGACACAGTTCTTTTCACAGGTGCCGTAGAAAAAATGGCTGGAAATCCTGAGCAGCTTTACGTGATTTCTCGCCTTCGCAGAGTAGGAGTACTGCTCCCTTTGAAGAAACAGATCCACCACGCCGAACTGCTGTCTTGCCCCCAGGCATTCGGCATAGGTCTGGCGTCCCGAAAGATTGGCCTGTTCGAGCAGGACTTCCCCCGACAGTATCATATAAATCCATGCCGGTTTTTCTCCCTGAGTAAAAATATACTCCTCTTTTTCATATTCCACGATTCCGGACCGTGAACAGACAAGGCTCCTCTGGAGTTCCTCCTCCGTAAGCCCGTTAAAAAGTTTCAGTTCCTGTATTTCCATCTTTCTCTCCAATCTTCACACATGGAATCCTTACTTCAGCCTTAAAGAGCCTCCCTTTCTTCCCGCAGCGGAAGGTTCCGCCGTGCCGTTCCAGTATCGTCCCGCACGTTTTAAGTCCGATATTGGTGCTCTCGCGTTCCGACTCACCGGCCGCGGTACTGTTTTTAAGACAGATGATCAGTTCTCTCTCCGTCTCCCGGTATTCCGCTTCCACCGGCAGCGCACGGTCCGCATATTTGAGAATATTCGAAAACAGATTTCCAAATACTCTGCGCATCAGCTCCACATCCACGGAAAGGGTGCAGGTAATTTCACCCGTTTTGCGTATCACCTGAAGCCCCTCGCTCTCCAGATCGAAGAGGCTCTCCTCCACGATCTGCCCCACGAATTCCGCCCCGTTTACCTCGTCACAATGGAGTGCGTCCTGATCCCGGCTGTATACGAGGAAATACTCAAACAGCTTGTCGGACAGGCTTTTTATCTGGGCCGCCTTATCGCGGCAGACGGACAGGTATTTCTTCTGCTTTTCCCCGTCCTTCTCCATCCCCAGGATATCCAGATATCCCATCAGGGCTGTCAGGGGAGTTCTCAGATCGTGGGACATGGCTGTGACCATGTCGCGGTTTGCAATGCGCAGCAGTTCCTCCTCCTCCTGTCTTGAAAGTATGGCTTTGCGCATGGAATCCAGCTCCCCTGCCAGCGAAGAAAGTTCATCGTTACCCTTCACCGTAACCTGATAATTCATCTCCCCGCTTTTGAGTATCTCCATTTCTTTCCCAAGAAGTTCAATATATTTTACTTTTTTGCGGATCAGCAGATATAAGATCAGGACAAAACAAAGGCCGCTGAAAACAGTGGAGAGCGCATATACAAATTCGTCCTCCTCGCTTCCTATATAGAACAGGACTGCCGACGCGGCGCCGTCCGAAAAAGTCACCGTATATCCGGCCTCACCCCCGTCCGTCACCATATCTGCCCCCATCCCCGTCATATTATCCGGAGGCATACCGTAATCGCTGTCCGGTATGGTTGCCACAATACGGCCGTCACTGCTGAATATGGCTCTGTCACCGTGATACAGCGTCATAATCATCTTCCTGTCCTGCTCCGTAAAGCCCATTATTTTATCCCCGTCACCCATGGAAATTTTATTTTCCGTGACAAATGCCTGGAATTTTCGGATATATTCGCTTTCTTTCCCGGCAACGGCGGCCGGCATATAATTGCGGTCCAGGATATAATAGCCCAGATCCATAGCCTGAACTAAGATAAAAAAGGCGCAGGCGGCGGCAAATGCAACCGACAGAATTAATTTGATCCACAATCTGCTGCGATACTTTCCCCTCATTCTATCCGGTACCCCTTTCCCCATACATTTACCAGATATTTCGGATTTTTCGGATCCTTTTCCAGTTTTTTTCTCAGGTTCCTGATATGTACCATCACCGTATTGTTGGAGGTGTAGTAGTATGGCTCCTCCCACACGCTCTCATAGATATTCTGTATTGTAAAAATTTTGCCCCTGTTCTCCGCCATCAGCAGTAAAATCCGGTATTCCAAATCGGTTAAAAGAACCTCTTCCCCTTCCAAGCGTACCTCCCGGCTGTCTCTGTCGACGGACAAATCCCGGATCCGCAGCACGGCCGGTTTCTCACCGCCTGAAAGACCGCCCTGGTAAACGTAGCATCTTCTGAGCATTGCCTTGACCCTGGCTACCAGCTCCGTATAGGAAAAGGGCTTTGCCAGATAGTCGTCGCCGCCCGCGCTGAAGCCCAGCGCCTTGTCCGAGTCCTGTGTCCTGGCCGTGAGAAACAGGATGGGAACCGTCAGTTTCTTCCGGATATCCAAACATGCCAGTATCCCCGATTTTCCCGGCATCATCACGTCAAGGATAATGAGATCCACGGTCCCATCCGCTTTTTCCACCGCCTCTTTCCCATTGCCGGCCTCGATTACTTCAAAACCCTCGTGCTCTAAAAGAATGCGTACCACCTCCCTGATCTCGGGATCGTCGTCAGCAAATAATATCCTTTTTCTGTCCGTATTCATCTCCATCCGTCACCTCATCCATATTTTCCGCCGCAATCCACTGTATCCCAAGCTGTTCCAGATACCCTTTGAGCATCTGAATCAATAATTTCACCGGCTCCGGGCATTCTTTTTTATTCTTCAGCAGCATATAGACCACCCGGTCTTCCGGTCCGTCCTCCATTGGCAGGAGTTTCACTGCCATTCTGCCCTCCATGCTGAGGGCGGCCGATCTGGGAAGGACGGTCCAGTACTCATCCTGCTCGATGAGCTGCTCCAGAAGCTGCATGTTATCGGTTTCCACCCGGCATCTTCTTCCGTCCCCGAACCAGTAAGTGTGCCACATAACAAACTCAGGATGCCACTCCAGGTATATTTCGTTTCTGACAGACAGAGACGACGGATGGACGGTTCCCTGGTAGGAACTGCCTTTCCCGCAGACAAAACACATCGGCTCCTTGAACAGAGGGATGGACGCCACCGTCCTGGAATATCCCGGGTTGGCGATCAGACCGGCTTCCAGTTCCCCCGACTCAATCAGTTTATAAGTGTCCCTTGACTCCAGCGCCAGGATACACATGTCACAATCGTCCGCCCTGTTTAAAAACTCCCGGTACACCGGTCCCATCAGATAAGTCTGGACGCTCTGGATCGTGGAGAGGAACATCGTCTGCCGCTCCTCCCTCCAAATCGCTTCCCTGGTCTCCTGCCATAGTTTCTTCCACTTTTCCGCCACAGGGACCATGCGTTTTCCCGCTTCGGTGAGCTGGACCCTGCGGATTCCCTTCTTCCTTATCAGAAGAGGCGCCCCCAGTTCCCTCTCTAAACTGTCCAGGCGGCTGCTCAGCGTGGACTGGGTCAGATACAGCCGTTCCGCCGCCTTTGTCAGCGAGCCGGACTCTATAATTGCCAGAAATGCATCAATTTCAGACTGATTCATGCCTTCCTCCCTATCCTCTGTTTTCTCTGAAGCAAATATCGATTTTATCAATATTATAT
>CATWBR010000388.1 GCA_958349075.1 uncultured Clostridium sp. | reverse complement strand
ACATAGGACCATGTGTCTTTTTCTTTATCCAAGGAAATCCCTCCTCCTTTTATGTCTGTATCATATATTTTTACTCAGAAAAGCAGTGAGCCGCCGGAAGGCGGGGTATCTGCCCCGCCCCGGCGGCGTCCCGGAAATATTATTTAAATTCCTTATTCCATCTCTCAATCAGGGCCGCTTTTACCGGTTCCAGCGTCTCAGAATCCATATAAAGCAGTTTGGAAACCTGCTCCTGCCCGTACGGCATGAATGCCTGAAGCTCTTCATCAATCTGGGTTTTACCGTTGGACGGCGCATAGTAGTTGTTTTCCGCGTATGCCTTCTGTCCCTCCGGGGAAATCAGTTCATTGACAAACAGATAAGCCAGTTCTTTCTTTGTGGAGCCTTTGCTGATGGCTGCCAGGGAGGTCATGGCGATGGAGCCTTCATCGGGCTGGCAGAATCCGATATCGATTCCCTCCTTCATCAGGCCGATAGCGCGTCCGTTTGTCTCTACCGACATCACGATATCGCCTTTGGTCAGCATGCTCTCAATATCGGAGTGCTGGCTGGCGTAAACGCCGATGTTGGGTTTCAGGGAAGACATCTTCGCAAAAAGGTTGTCCCAGTTTTCTTCGTCGGCCACGGTGTAACCCTGGATACGGGAGATTGCCTCCGCAAATTCAAGTCCGCCGCCCATGCTGTAATCAATGACGCCTATTTTTCCGCCCTTGTATGCATCATCCCAGAGATCCAGCCAGCTTGTCGGTTCTTTATCCACAAGATCCTTACGGTAGATAATACCGTATGTACCCCAGTTTGTCACAACCGCCGTATCATACATGTGGGCTTCATCATATAAATCCGGTGCATTCGACATTTTACTGAAATCCAGTGTTTCAAGCACATCCATATTGGTCCCCTGCACTACCTCGCTGCAGTCTACGTGAAGTACGTCGATGGAAGCCGCGTCTCCTTCCGTAGCGAGCTGGGAAAGCGGAGCCGCGCCGCTTACTACTTCAACCTTTGCCCCTGTCTTCTCCTCAAAGGCAGGTATGATGTGATTTCTGAGAGTTTCTTCATAGGTCCCGCCCCAGACCTGGACTACCAAAGTCTCGCCGGAATAATCTTTGGCCTCCGCAGATGCCGCTTCCGTGTCCGCTGCCTCCGCGGCCGGAGCCTCCGTATCGGGTGCTTTTGTGGTACTTTCTGCCGTACCGGAAGAACTGCATGCCGTCATCGTGCATACCATTAACAGTGCCATTGCCGATTTGATTGTTTTTTTCATTTGTACCTCTCCTCTCATTTTTATCTTTCAACCAGGACCAGACCGTTCTCGTCGAGTTCCAGATATACCGTATCCCCCTCGACTGCTTTCCCTTCATCCTTGGTGTGAAGATCCACTTCAAAGTCATTGTTCCCCGCCATTTCAACCACGTACCGGAGAGTTGAACCCAGATAAATTTTGGCCTTTACCTTCCCTGAGAGAACATTTTTCCTATCCGGTTTTTTCTCATAGAGCTGCACGTTTTCCGGCCTGATAATCAGGACTGCCCCGTCTCCGCCGGCCACCTTCTTTCCCGCGTCGGCTCTGGCCCACAGTTCTTCTCCGCTCGTGAGCTTCACCGCAATCCTGTCCTCCATTACCGCCGTCACATTGCCCTCCACAATATTGGCGTGGCCCACGAAACCGGCAATAAACCGGGTAGCCGGTCGTGTGTAAAGGCAGCTTGGCTCTGTGATCTGTTCAATTCTTCCCTTATTCATTACCGCAATCCTGTCGGAAATGGTCAGAGCTTCCTCCTGATCATGGGTGACATAGATCGCCGTTACATTCATTTTCTTTAACAGGTTTCTGATTTCTACCCTTGTTTTCTCCCTCAGCTTTGCATCCAGGTTACTAAGCGGCTCATCGAAAAGCATGACCTTCGGTTCCACAATCATAGCCCTGGCCAGAGACACCCTCTGCTGCTGACCGCCTGAAAGTTCCTTTGGAAGCCTGTTTTCCACCCCTTCCAGCTGGACTAAATCCATCATCTCCCTGGCCTTGTCCATCAGCACCTTTTTGTCTTTAATCTTCCTCGTTTTCAACCCGTATACAATGTTCTCATATACGCTGAGATGCGGAAACAGCGCGTAATTCTGAAACACCATGGAAATGTCTCTCTTGTGGGGCGGTATTCCGTTCATATCCTGTCCCTGGATACGGATCGTTCCCCTGGTCGGCTCGATCAGGCCGGCAATCATCCTCAGCGTTGTCGTTTTGCCGCAGCCGCTGGCGCCCAGGAAAGAAACAATCTCACCCTTTTTGATCTGCAGGCTCACACTGTCTACTGCCAGAAACTCTTTATACTGTTTTGCTACATCGATTAATTCCAGTTGATAGTCCATCTTTTCACCCTCCAGCGTACCTATGTTTACTGTGACTGTTCCTCCTCAAGTCTGCAGGCCAGATTTCCGAAAATTTCTCCCAGGGCGTACGCTCCCGCATCAGGATAGCCAAGACTGCGTTCTCCAACCGTTCCGGCGCGCCCCATTCTGGCTACGATCGCCTTCGTGCTCTCGGCCCCCGTCTTTGCCGCTTCGGCTGCCTGCCCGAAGATTTCCAGCAGCGGGACTTTTTCTGCACTCAGCCGGGTCCATTCATCCGCGCAGGGAACAAGCGCATCAATCAGGGTCTTGTCTCCCGGAACGGCGCCTCTTCCAAAGGAACGTTCTCCCGTCGCCTGAATCCCCTGTACCGCCCTGCCAAGCATCACGGCCATATCCTCCGCCCCCAGGGTTTCCTTTCCCTCCGCGGACTTAGCCGCCGCTCTGAATGCCGATCCCCAGATAGGACCCGAGGCGCCTCCGCAGTGCTCCATAATAATCAGGGAGCAGGCGTTCAGGAAAGAAGCGATATCCCCGGATGATTCGATCACTTCTCCCCACTCCTCTCTGAGCTGTTTAAAGCCTTTCGCCACACTCATTCCAAAATCCCCGTCGCCTGCGTGTGAGTCCAGTTCACAAAAAGGAATCTCATTTTGTATGATGTATCCCCCTATACAATCTATCATAAAAATCATATTGTGTAGAGTGATTTTTTCGTCCCTGATTTTCCCCTCTCCCCTGTATTTTCCTGATTCTCCGGCACTTTTTTCCGTGTTTTCTCCTGCCTGCTTTTTCTCTTCCAATTCCTGGAAATCCACTGTTCCCGGCGTAGGGTCTATCTTGAGGGCAGGGGTGCTGCACGGCGCCAGAAGATATTTCTTCAGTTCTTCATCCAGCTTCAAAATGGAAATCGACGCCCCCATCATATCGATGCTGGTCATGTAGTTGCCCACCAGGGAAAATCTTGTCCTGATCTTTCTTTTAGCCAGCGCTTTTCTGACCGAGCGGTTGAGGATGTATAACTCCTGGGCCGGCGTTCCCCCGAGGCCGTTCACCAGTAACGCAATCTCTTCCTCAGCGGATTCTTCTAACTCCAGCGCCTCCAAAAGCTGTGTCACCATTCTCTGGGCCACCGTGTCGGCATCCGTCTGTTTTTCCCTTTTAATACCCGGTTCGCCGTGGATTCCCACGCCGTATTCCATCTCATCCTCCCCAATCTCAAAGGTAGGAGTTCCCTTAGCCGGTACGGTACAGGATGTGAGGGCAAATCCAATGGATTTTACGGAGGCCGCCGTCTTTTCTGCGATGGCCTTCACCTCTTCCAGACTGCCCCCCGCTTCGGCTGCCGCGCCGGCGATTTTATGTACAAATACTGTTCCTGCCACTCCGCGGCGCCCCACGGTATAAAGGCTGTCCTGAACCGCGATATCGTCGTCCACTTTGATATAATCGACCAGGATTCCATCCTCCCTGGCCATGTAAGCGGCATTTTTGAAATTCATCATATCTCCGCTGTAGTTTTTAATAATCAAAAGGGTTCCTTTACTGCTCTTCGTCTCCCTGATCGTCTGATAGACCTGGATCTGGGAGGGTGAGGCAAAAACATCTCCGCAGACTGCGGCATCCAGCATTCCTTCCCCAACAAATCCGGCATGCGCCGGTTCGTGTCCGCTGCCTCCGCCGCTGATTAGAGTTACTTTGTCCTGATTCAGATTTTTTCTCGTGATAAATTTGTACTTCTGTGAAAATGCCAGTTCCGGATGGGCCAGCGCCATACCCTGACACATTTCCGTCACTACCTGTTCCGGTCGGTTGATAATCTTCTTCATTTGTTTCCTCCAATCCTTCTGTTTGAACTGATTCTGATTGAACTGGTTCTTGTTTAACTGGTTTTTGTCTAACTGGTTTTTGTTTAACTGGTTTTTATTTAACTGGTTTTTATTTAACTGGTTTTTTTCATTTTCTCCAGATTTAATTTTTCTCAGCTTAACGTTCCCTGATATAATTGACTCTGCTGTTTTGCTTCCTTTTTATCTGTTATCCACCGTACTATTG
>CATWBR010000387.1 GCA_958349075.1 uncultured Clostridium sp. | reverse complement strand
GGTTATATAGGAACCATTCAGTCCTTTTACAGTTGCCGCTCTGCGGATTACCGTCTCCTGAACGGTCGCTTTCAATATTACTTAATGCGTCGTTTTCCTGATAATCAAATTACCGATAAACTGGATTGCACTGATGATCAGGAGGATAATGATGACCGTAGCCCAAATCATATCGCGGTATCCCATCTGATATCCATAGCGGATGGCAAAGTCTCCCAGTCCTCCGGCTCCGATCGCGCCGGCCATGGCCGTGATGCCAATCAGGCTGACAAAGGTAATCATTGTCACACGGGTGATACCCGGGATACTCTCCTTTAAATAAACTCCAAAGATAATCTCCACCGGTGAAAAGCCCATCGCCTCGCTGGCTTCAATCAGCCCTCCGTCCAGATCCGCAAGAACCGATTCAATCTGTCTTGCAAAGAAAGGAACCGTGCCCGCAATCAGCGCCACATAGGAACCGGTAACGCCGGAACCCGTTCCGACGATGGCCCGGCTGACCGGAATCAGCAGTACCATAAGAATAATGAAAGGAATCGAGCGGATAATATCAACCGCTTTATCGAGGAAATTATAAATCACCACGTTCTGCAGGATTCCTCCCCTCTTTGTAACGATTAGAAGGACTCCGAAGAACAGTCCGAAGAAAAATGCGATAGTTCCGGAAATCAGAAGCATCTTAAATGTCTGTCCGATACATTTTACAAGCTCTCCGCCCAGACGTTCCAGGTTCGGCGCTAAAGTGTATAATATACTCATTCTTTAATTACCTCCACTTCCACTCCAAGTGAGTTTATGTATTCCATTGCCGCCGCCATCTTATCCGGCTCCCCGCTCAGCGTTACCACCAGCTTGCCGAGCGGTTTCCCCTTCAGGAAATCAATATTTCCAAAAATGATGTTGGCCCTGATGTCAAATGCCTTGGCGAGATAGGAAATCAGCGGTTCCCCCGCATTTGTGCCGGAGTAAGTAAAAAGAAGCATCCTGTCCCCGGCCCCAATCTCCGTCAGCTCATTTTTATCTTCAATCAAATCGTATATTTTTCTGATATTGCTCGCCGTATCTATGAAGTCCCTGGTGATTCTCACCTGCGGATGGCTGAATACATCTACGGTATTGCCGGATTCGACTACCGCCCCCTCTTCCATGATAGCAACCCTGTCGCAGATATCCTTTACAACGGCCATCTCATGGGTAATCAGGACGATGGTAATCCCCATCTCCTCATTAACCTTTTTAAGGAGCTTCAGGATGGACTGTGTCGTCTGAGGATCCAGGGCGCTGGTGGCCTCGTCGCAGAGAAGCACGTTCGGATCGTTGGCCAGGGACCTTGCAATGGCAACCCTCTGTTTCTGTCCGCCCGAGAGCTGTGACGGATAGGCATCCCTCTTATCGGTCAGCCCCACCAGTTCCAGAAGAGACGCAATCTTTTCTTCCCTCTCCTCCTTTGTCATCTTTGTTTTCTTAAGAGGAAACTCAATATTCTGGTAAACCGTCCTGGAACGCATCAGGTTAAAATGCTGGAAGATCATTCCGATTTTTTTCCGGACCTCCCTCAGTTTTTTCTCATCCAAATCCATCAGATCCACATCATCAATCAGGACACGGCCCTGAGTCGGCCGTTCCAGAAGGTTAATACACCTCACCAGTGTGGATTTTCCCGCCCCGGAGAATCCGATAATTCCAAAAATTTCTCCGTCCTGTATTTCCAGATTAACATCTTTCACTGCGTGGACATTACCTGATTTGGTGTCAAAAGTCTTGCTCACCTGTCTCAGCTCAATCATTTTTTACTCCTTTCGATTTCCTGCCCTGGCTGTGGTTCAGGAAATCACATGCCATTTTCACTGTTATTTAAAAACCGGGATCAAAAAAAGCTCCCGCCCTGTATTAGGACGAAAGCTGCTGCTTCGTGGTACCACCTAACTTCGTCTGACGCTTGCGCTTCCAGACCTCTTCAAGTACGGCCGCATATCCGTGAACCACTTTCATGGCCGCCCGGAGAACGGTTTATACTCTATCGCTGTAACGGGCGCAGCCCGTCATGATCTAAAATATTCGATCATGCAACTCTGAGACCATCTTCATAAGCCTATCTCTGCTCCCTCTCAGCCTTCGGGAACTCTCTGTAAAAGCATCCGCTTACTACTCTTCTCTTCTACGTCTTTGCTGGTAATCAATTTATCAACTTGCGACTATATTATTGCATTTTTTGTAATTTGTCAACCTTTTTTTTCGACATGGGGAAACAATCATGTTGATCCATCCCGAATGTATGTTCACTTTTTCCATGATTTGTGATATGATAAGGGAAGTAAAAAATTTTAGACCGGATTAAAATCCAGCCCTTAAGACTGTGTGAAATACGACTATCTGAAAAGGAGGTTCTCTTATGATGGAGCAGCTCTCGCTCTTTGACAACCGTGAAACCACGTCACCTCTCGCAAGCAGGATCCGCCCCGATACCCTGGACGGCTTTGTGGGGCAGAGACATCTGATAGGGGAAGGCAAAGTCCTCCGCAACCTTATCGAAAAGGATCAGGTTACTTCCATGATATTCTGGGGTCCCCCAGGAGTCGGAAAAACGACCCTGGCAAGGATCATCGCCGGGAAAACATGTTCTTCCTTCATCGATTTTTCCGCGGTAACAAGCGGAATAAAGGAAATAAAGACGGTAATGGAGCAGGCAGAGAAAAACCGCAGGATGGGAATCAGAACCATTCTGTTTATCGACGAGATCCACAGATTCAACAAGGCGCAGCAGGATGCCTTTCTCCCCTATGTGGAGAAGGGAAGTATTATTCTGATCGGCGCCACCACGGAGAATCCCTCCTTTGAGATTAATTCCGCTCTTCTCTCGCGGTGTAAAGTCTTTGTGCTAAAAGTCCTGACACCGGAGGATCTGGCCAGGCTGCTGGCCGATACCGTAAAGTCTCCGAAGGGATTTGGAAGCCAGAATATACGAATCACAGAAGAGCAGTTGTCGTTCATTGCGAATTTTGCAAACGGAGATGCCAGAACCGCACTAAACACCCTGGAAATGGCTGTCCTGAACGGAGAATTAGACCGTACCGGCGCCATCACCGTAACAGAGCAGACCCTTGAACAGTGCACCAATAAAAAATCCCTTCTCTATGACAAAAAGGGCGAGGAGCATTACAATCTCATCTCGGCCCTTCACAAGTCGATGCGCAACAGCGATCCCGATGCAGCAGTCTACTGGCTGGCCCGGATGCTGGAAGCCGGAGAAGACCCTCTCTATGTGGCGCGCAGGCTGATTCGTTTTGCCAGCGAAGATATCGGCATTGCCGATCCCCAGGCGCTGCCTCTGGTCGTGGCCGCTTATCAGGCCTGCCACTTTATCGGGATGCCGGAATGCACTCTGAACCTGACCCAGGCAGTTGTCTATATGTCCATGGCTCCGAAGTCAAATTCTATCTACAGAGCCTATGAATCGGCCAAAGACGACGCCCGGACCATGCTGGCGGAACCGGTTCCTCTGCAAATCAGGAACGCCCCCACCGGTCTGATGGCGGAGCTTCATTATGGGGAGGGCTATGTCTATGCCCATGACACGGAAGACAAAATTGCGTCTATGGACTGCCTTCCCGAAACACTCAGGGGACGTACCTATTATCAGCCCGGGACGTCCGGTGCGGAGGCTCCCGTCCGCGAGCGGCTGGAGGAAATTAAAACATGGCGCAGGGAGCATCCGGCTTCTCCGGAGTCCTGATGCTTCCTGCATCCGGTTCGTTTTTTTGCGGTTGGCCCGTCTTCGGTCATGCGCGGTAACCCGCAGGCGCTCCGGCATGTTACTGCTTTAACAGCAAAACAGGACAGCTCCGTTCTTTACCGGAAACTGTCCTGTTTCTTAATTATATAGGGAATTCATCCTGTATCGCAATGCGCCCCGGCTGACTCTCCCGCCAAACCGCACTTATCGCACTTATGTATCAGATATCACTTCCTGATTTGGCTCCCTCATGACCGGCAGCAAATTAGTAGTTTTCTTTCCTTACTTCAAAGTAGCTCTGTGGATGTGCACAGACAGGACATACACTTGGAGCTTTCTTTCCAATTACAAGGTGGCCGCAGTTTCTGCACTCCCACATTGTCTCTTCCGTCTTCTCAAATACTGCCTGCATCTCTACGTTATTTAAGAGCTTTAAGTATCTTTCCTCATGTGTTTTCTCGATAGCTGCAACTGCGGCAAACTTAGCAGCCAGTGCTGTAAAGCCCTCTTCCTCAGCTACCTTTGCAAATTCTGCATACATATCGGTCCACTCATAGTTCTCGCCCTCGGCAGCGGCCTTCAGGTTCTCTGCTGTTGTTCCGATTCTGTCTCGTCTACACATCTCCGAGCCCACGAGACTAAGGCGAATCTCGGATGCCCGCGGCGGCGGGGAAAAAGCGGGGGG
>CATWBR010000386.1 GCA_958349075.1 uncultured Clostridium sp. | reverse complement strand
ACATATAACATTGGAGGTTGAATTATGACAAAGCGTGAACGAATCCAGGCTGCTGTAAAGGGGGCAAAGCCGGACAAACTGCCGTACTCCCTGTGGACCCATCTTCCCGGTATTGACCTGGACCCTGCCCTTCTGGCGGAAAAAACGTATGAATTCTACAAAACATATGATGTGGATTTCATCAAAACCATGAACAACGGCATGTACCCGATTGAGGATTTTGGATGCACCGTAGATTATTCCGAAATTGCGAAGGGCGGAGTGGCAAAAGTCACCGGCACCCCTGTGAAAGAGGCTTCCGACTGGTTAAAGCTTAAACCATGTCCCTGTACCGAAGGCAGTCTTGCCAGGGAACTGACTTCCTTAAAGCTGCTTCTTGAAAAAGTTAAAGGTGAGGAGGTTCCCGTCCTGTTCACCGTCTTCAGCCCCATAACCACAGCCGACAAGATTTCCGGCAAAACAATGCTCTCCCACATCAGGGAAGGCCACGGCGAACTCGTTAAGAAAGCCCTGGACATTATCACGGAGACAACTATGGCCCTGGCTGCCGAAGCAATCCGGTTGGGAGCCGACGGTGTGTTTTTCGCCTCCCAGATGAGCACCTACGATTCAATGACGGCCGAAGAATATATGGAATATGGAAAACCTTATGACTTAAAAGTTCTGGAAGCCGCAAAGGACGGCTGGTTCAACACGATCCATGCTCACGGCAATAATATCATGTTTGATATTTTAAAGGATTATCCTGTTTCCGTATTCAACTGGCATGCCGGAGAGACACTTCCTGAACTGGATGAGGCCTTCCTCATGACGGGTAAATGCCTGATGGGAGGTTTAAAGCGCATGGATATCACGAATGGCCATAAGAATGAAATACAGAACCAGATTTATGAAAGTTTTAAGACATTGAAGGGACTCCACCAGATTCTGACTCCCGGCTGCGTGATCCGGTATCCGCTGGACGACAATATGCTGGCTTATGTGAAGAGAGTAAAAGAATACGTGGAAGAGAGAATGTATTAAACCAAGCAACGAAAAACACGCTTCGCGAACTTTTCATTGCCACTCAACAACAAAAAACACGCTTCGCGAATATTTCATTGCCATTCAATAAACACTGCGCCGCCACGGAAATTCCCACAGACGGCGCAGTATTTTGAATCCTGCTATGGACGGGCCAGCATTACCTTCGTCATTTCAATAAATTCTCTGGCCGCTTTTGTTTGGTATTTATTCTTCAGATAATTGATGGCGATCATCTTGTGGGCATTGGGAAAATCCAGGATAAACGTATGGATAGGTTCCTCTTTCACATTGCCGAGGGCCGGCCGTTTGTCCTCCACAAAGACGCTGGGGCAGATGATAATGCCTCCCCCGGCCCTGCACATGGAAACCATTGTCATGATATTGACCGTTTCCAAAATCACAATGGGAGTCATATTTCCCTCCCTGCAGCTACTTTCAAATATCTCACCAATCCAGTTGGAGTGTTTCATCTTGATAAAAGGACACCGGGCAAATACCTGGATGGGCAGGAGTTTCCTGCTTAAAATCTCCGTCTGCTCCTCCTCGGAAAAATATTCTCTCAGAATGTTGTCGGGCACCACGATCAGGGTGTGCTCCTCGTGAAGCACCTCCGTTCGGATCCGGTCGGGCGCATCCAACTCAAAACCAATGGTAAAATCCACATCGCCCTTGTACAGGGCATCGGTAATCTCATTGGAGGTTCCCTCCACCAAGCGTATCTGCACCTGCGGGAACTCGCTCCTGAATCTCATCAGAAGTGGCGGCAGAATCACCGAGCCTCTCGTATTTGGCACGCCGATTGTGAGTACCGCGCTGCGGAAGTCGCGGATATCCTGCAGTTCCAGCTCCGCCTCCTGCTTCACATTCAGAATTTTGCGGGCGCTCTTCATAAGACTTTCCCCCGCATCGGTCAATGTAAGCGGTGTATTTCTGTCAAAGAGCTGGACGCCGAAGTAGTCTTCCAGCTTTGCAATATGATTGCTGAGCGACTGCTGCGATATAAAGAGGCGTTTTGCCGCCTTTGTGAAATTCATCTCTTCCGCTGTCACAATAAAATATTTCAAATTCAGGAAATTCATAACCTCAGCCCCTTCCTTTCTCTCAGGTAAAATTATACGGGGGCATGGTAGAAATTGCAAGGTTTATCTGACAAGCCAATCTAGAAAGGATAAGTTACTATGAACAGGAATACTTACGACACTTATGTCTCAATTTTAAAAAATGAACTTATCGTGGCCCTGGGCTGCACGGAACCAATCGCCATCGCCTATGCGGGCGCCAAGGTGAGAACGGTTCTGGGGCAAATGCCGCAGCGCTGCGAGATTCTCTGCAGCGGTAATATCGTCAAAAACGTAAAGGGAGTGACCGTCCCAAACTCCGGCGGCATGAAGGGAATCGACACAGCCGCAACCCTGGGCATTGTCGGCGGCAACGTTGACCGTATCCTTGCCGTGCTTGAAGATATCACGCCGGAACATATTGAAACAACCCAGTCTCTCGTCCGGAACGGATTCTGTGAATGCGGGCTGATCGAAGGCGTGGAAAACCTCTATATTGTTATTACGGCCTTTGCCGGGGAGGAATCGGCCACCGTAGAAATACGTGATTACCACAGCAATATCACGAAGATCGTCAAAAACGGCAAAGTACTCTACAGTGCCTCCGAGTCGTGCTCCGAAGAGTCCTCCGGACCTGATAAATCCCTGCTGAATGTTAAAGATATCCTGGAATTTGCGGACTGCGTGGATCTCAGTGATATCAGTGAGGTGATTTCCCGCCAGATCGAATGCAATACCGCCATTTCCCGTGAAGGCCTGAATAATGCGTGGGGCGCCCAAGTCGGCCGCACGCTCCTCGACACATTCGGAGACGATGTCGCCATCCGCGCCAAGGCGGCCGCTGCTGCCGGTTCCGACGCCAGAATGAGCGGATGCCCGCTGCCGGTTGTCATCAACTCCGGAAGCGGAAACCAGGGTATGACGGTTTCTCTTCCGATTATTGAATATGCAAAGGAATATCATATTTCCGATGAGGGGCTGTACCGTGCCCTTGTGGCCGGAAACCTGATTTCCCTGCATCAGAAGAAATATATCGGCAGTTTATCCGCTTACTGCGGGGCGGTCAGCGCGGCATGCGGAAGCGGCGTCGGTATTGCCTATATGCTGGGAGCCACCTATGATGAGATCTGCGGCATCATCACCGACACCATCGCCACCATCGGCGGAATGGTATGTGACGGCGCAAAACCGTCCTGTGCGGCAAAAATCGCATCGGCCGTAGACTGTGCCCTCACCGCATTCCACTTAAGTAAAAACAGACGCGTATTCCAACCGGGCGAAGGCCTTGTGAAAGAAAACGTGGAAGATACCATTCAGAGTATCGGCCGTATGGGCCGAGAGGGAATGAAGGCCACGGATATCGAGATATTGAATATTATGCTGGAGAACTAAATCCGAGCCGCCCCATCATTTCAAACATCCCATATTCGCCTTCATAATCCTGATAAATTCCTTAGCCGGACCACTCAATGAATCCCTGGAGTCATAGGCAACCCCCATTGTCCACTTTGCCCCAAATTCCTCCTCCATCCGGCAGAACTGGGGTTCCACCGGACAGTTAAACAGGGAAATATAGTTTTCCGGCATAAAGGAAATTCCGAGTCCCACGGAGGACAGGCACATCGCGGTCTGGACGCTGCTCGTTTCCAGGTACGCGGCGGGTTTGATCCCCGCCGCGGCGAGAATCTGATCCGAGATCTGCCTGACCCGCTGGTAGGGATAAGCTAAAATGAACTTTTCTCCTGCAAGCCGCCTGGGATCGATGAAGGGAAACGGACTCTCCCTCTTTTCATAAAAATGTTCCCGCAGAGGGCTTTCTTTCGGCAGCACTGCGACAAAATTATTTTCACAGATCGGGACACAGGAGAGGCCTTCGTCCTTCAGAGGACAGTGGAGCAGCCCGATATCCACCTTTGAGGCCATGATATATTCCTCTATCTTTTGCGACGGTCCCTCTTTGATCCGAATCTCAATATTGGGATACAGCTCCCTGAAAATCGGCAGAATTGTGGAAAAGGCAATGGAACCCAGATGGATGGTTGAGCCAATGGTCAGGCGTCCTTTTCTCATATTGCTGATCTCGCACAGTCCTGTTTCAAAGTCATTATATAGCTTCACAATCTTTCTCGCTGTTTCCACATACCGCTCCCCGGCAAAGGTCAGGACAAGGCCGTTCTGTGTTCTCTTAAACAGGGGCATGTCATGCTGGCGTTCAATCCGCATCAGGCACTGGCTGAGATACGGCTGCGATACATATAGTCTTTCAGATGCGCGGGAAATGCTGTTTTCTTCCGCAATTGCCACAATATATTTTAATTCCTTTAATGTCATAATCTAC
>CATWBR010000385.1 GCA_958349075.1 uncultured Clostridium sp. | reverse complement strand
TTCTGGCCGGATTCCCCCCTCACGACAACCTATCCCCGGGACTGAAGACTCATACACACCTTTCACCACCCCGGCCCCTGGCCTGCCGGCGGCGTCCTCATCTGCTCAATTAAATCCTCCCCCACTGCATTGACTCCGCGGCCGGAAATCGCTATACTGTAGGTATTCATTAAAGTAAGATTTGCGGCAATAGAGGAGACGTTTAATATGGATGACGGTAATTACAACTGGAGTAAGGTTCAGGAATACAGAAGCGAGGTCAGGCATATCTGTTCCGTGCTGGGATGGTCCCTGGTGGCTCTTGTCCTGCTGACTCAGCTTGCGGGGATTCTGTTTGGATTGATTGGTTATCTGCTGTCCTATTACAAGGTGATGGGAGTCGGGGCGGAATTATATAAGGTGTTGAATTCGGGGTGGTTTTCGATTGCCGGGAGCCATCTGCTCGCCTATGCGCTGGTGCTGCCCGTGACGTTTGCCGTCATGGAGCATGTACCCGAGGTCAAACCCGAGAAGAAGAGGATGCGGCCCAGTAAATTTTTCATGTTTTTCGTCATGACGATGGGAGCCGGATACATTCTGAATATTGCGGGAAGCGTGCTGAACCTGATAGTGGCAGTCTTAACGGGCAGAAATACTTATAATATGAATCCGGTCAACAACCTGTTTGACAGCCTGAATATTGTGGTGATTCTATATGTTTCCGTGCTGGGGCCGATCATCGAGGAGTATATATTCAGATGGAAACTGATAAACCGCTTGAGGCCGCTGGGAGAAAAAGCGGCGATTCTGTTTTCTGCTCTGATGTTTGGGCTGATGCATGGGAACCTGTCCCAGATCCTTTATGCAACCGCCATCGGCGTAGTGCTGGGATATATCGCGGTAAAAACGGGAAGAATGAAGTATAACTGCATCCTGCATATTATGGTCAACAGTTACTCCACGCTGCTCGTGCTGCTGATGTCAAAAGAACAGTTTTCAATTGCCTATCTGTTCATTGCCCTGGCGGTTCCGGTGATTACGCTGGGGGCGATCGTTGCGTCCATCGTCATTTTCTGCGTTAATGTGAAGAGGACGAGGCTGCTTCCGGGAAAATGGCCGGAAGGGATTGAATACAGGGATTTTTCTTCGGCCATGTACTTGAATTCGGGTACGGTTGTATTTATCGTGCTGAATCTTCTGCTGGCCGCTTTCTACCTGTTCCTGGCCTAATGCAGACACGCTCTAGTGTATGAAATCCGTTATTGTCCGCAACACTGGCGCCTTGAAGTACTTGACTTTCATTCATGTGGTTACTATAATAAATAGTAATGAATACTATGTGATGCGAATCGCATGACAGGAGGACGATTATGACATATAAAATTATTGGAGACAGTTGCCTGGATTTGACGGAGGAACTGAAGAAGGACGCCCATTTTCAGATGGTGCCCCTCACGCTGCAGGTGGATGATGTCCAAGTGATAGATGATGAGACGTTTGACCAGAAGTCATTTCTGGGACTGGTAAAGAACGGGAAGGAGTGCCCGAAGACCGCATGTCCGTCCCCGGAGAAGTTTAAAGAGGCATTTGAGTGCGAGGCGGACAATGTATTTGTCATCACACTGTCGAGCCATTTGAGCGGTACGTACAATTCGGCTGTCCTGGGCAAGGAATTATATGAGGAAGAACACGGGAAGGACAAGAATATTGCCGTGATTGATTCCCTGTCGGCATCCTCCGGAGAACTGAATGTGGCTCTTACCATAAGGGATCTCTGTGAACAGGATCTTCCCTTTGAAGAGGTGGTAAAACAGGCCGAGAGTTACCGCGATTCCATGGAGACATTTTTCGTATTGGAATCACTGGACTTTTTAAGAAAGAACGGACGCCTGACAGGCCTTCAGGCCTTTTTCGCGACAACCCTGAACATCAAGCCGATTATGGCAGGTGACAAGGGTGTCATTGTGAAGCTGGAACAGGCCAGGGGTATGAATAAGGCTCTGTCCCGCATGGCTGATATTGCGATTGCCCGCGGCGGCGATACAAAGGATAAGAGACTGATTATCGCCCACTGCAACAACAGGGAGAGGGCGGAACAGGTCAAAGAACTGCTTTGCAGAAACACCTCTTTCAGGGAGACGGTTATAACGGATACCGCCGGTGTGGCTACCGTATATGCCGGAGACGGCGGAGTTATCGTGACACTTTAACTGAGGGCTTAAAAGTCCGCCATATGAGGAAACGATGAGAAGAAGAAAGAGATTCAGGAAAATATTCATACTGCCGCCGGTGCTTCTGGCGGCAATATTTATTTGGCTGGTTGCGTCGCAGAGAGCCAACAGCCGGACTGCTCCCGATCTGTTGTCGGGAGGGCCTGTGGAGGATTACAGAGCGTCCGGCAACAGCGGAGGCCCGGATGGGAATCTGGGCGTGGGTACGGAAAACCGGGAAGGGGAGACGGAAGAACTCCTTTTAAAGATTGAAACGGCGCAAAAGGGAGATTTCTCATCCGGTACGGGCAATGAGTTCGGCCATCTGCCGGGAGAGGTGGAGAACGGCCGTGTGTCGCTGTTATTCGGCGGTGATATCTATTTATCCGATCATGTACTGAATGCTTATGACAAGGCCGGCGGCGTGGCCGGGATTCTCGATGAAGGACTGAGAAATGAGATTGCGTCCGCCGATATTTTCATGGCAAATGAAGAATTTCCTTTCAGTGACAGGGGAAGCGCCGCGGAGGATAAGCAGTATACCTTCCGTCTGCCGCCGTCGCGCCTTCACATTATGCAGGAAATCGGTCCCGACATTCTGACGCTGGCCAATAACCATATTCTGGATTACGGCACGGATGCCCTGTTGGACACATGCGCGCTGTTAGATGAGGCAGGTATCAGGCGGGTGGGAGCCGGAGCTAATCTGGAAGAAGCAAAGAAGCTGGAAGTGATGGAGGTTAAGGGGAAAAGGGTAGGATTCCTGGCTGCTTCCAGGGTGATTCCCGTTTCGTCCTGGACGGTCGGCAAATCGCATCCGGGAGTGCTGACCACCTATGATCCTGCGATTCTTCTGAAGGAAATACAGGCGGCCGGGGAGCAGTGCGACTATCTTGTCGTATATATACACTGGGGAATCGAAAGAAATACGGAGCCGGAAGAATATCAGAGAACTCTGGCGAGGCAGTACATCGACGCAGGCGCCGATCTGGTGGTGGGAAGCCATCCCCATGTGCTCCAGGGGATCGAGTACTATAAGGGAAAGCCCATCCTGTACAGCCTCGGGAATTTTGTATTTGGAAGCTCGATACCGCAGACCATGCTGGTGCGGGTGGATCTGGATGAGGAGAACGGGGCCGTCCTGTCGGTGATTCCGGCTACATCAGCGGCCGGTTACACAAGACAGATGGATGCGGGGAAGAAACCGGAATTTTACGAGGGCCTGAAAGCGATCTCCTTTGATATCACGGTTGACGGGGCAGGTACCATTCACCCTGGTACGCCCCAGTCTCCTTAAATGCCCTGGCAAGAGCGTTTAAGAACAGCCGCTTGTTGCCGCTCCATTCGGGTGCAATCAGCAGTTTTTTCGGGCCGTCGCCGCTGAGCCGGTGGATGACGATATCCGGGGGCAGCAGGCGGATGCATTTCAGAATCAGTTCAATATATTCGTCCATGGACATGACCGGGAACGGGGCCGCCTCATACAGGGCGGCCAGTTTTGTTTCTCTGAGGATATGGAGCAGCTGAAGCTTGATTCCGTCGATGTGCGGGGTGAAGCCGCCGATGTAGCGGACCGTTTCAAGCATCATTTCTTCCGTCTCTCCGGGAAGGCCGAGGATGACATGGACGATCACCGTGAGGCCGGCTTCCTTCAGTCTTTTGACGGCATCCTCAAAGCAGGAAAGCTCATAGCCGCGCCGGATCAGCACGGCCGTCGGTTCATGGATGGTCTGGAGACCCAGCTCCACCCACACCGGTTTTTCCCTGTTGATATCCGCAAGCAGGGCAACGGTTTCTTGAGGGAGACAGTCGGGGCGCGTGCCGACGGACAGGGCGGTTATGCCGGGATGGGAGACAGCCTCCCAAAACAGTGTTTCCAGATAGTCAACGGGGGCATAGGTGTTTGTATAGGACTGGAAATAGGCGATATAGCGCCCGTCTTTCATCTTTGACCGGACGAGTGATTTTGCGGCTTCGATCTGTTCGGTAACGGAGCTGCGCTGCGGTTCGGCGAAATCGCCGGAACCTCCCTGGCTGCAGAAGATACAGCCGCCTGTTCCTGCCGTGCCGTCGCGGTTCGGGCAGGTCATGCCGCCGTCCAGGGCCAGTTTATAAACCTTTTCGCCAAAGGTCTGCTTCAGATAATAATTCAGGGAATAATAGGGTTTGTCGCCCCAGACAGGTGAAGCTGATGGTTCCATGATGTATTTCCGCCTTTCCGGTATTTCGCAGTCAATATTTTTATGAG
>CATWBR010000384.1 GCA_958349075.1 uncultured Clostridium sp. | reverse complement strand
TGAAGACTCATTCAACCAACCTCCCCACACCGGACATTGGCCGTTCCGGCCGCGTTCTCCTTCCTCAACATAAAGTGTCTACATCGGCTTTAAATTTTTATTAAGCCGGTCGACCATCCATGCAATACGCTTTTCCCTTCCCGCATCTGTTTTCGCGTCGAGATATGCACGGGTGTAGGTCTTCTTTACCGATAACGGCATGGCAATAAAATTGCTGTACGCTGGCTCGTATTCTTTCAGCACCTCGGAAAGGGCCATGATTTGCTCTTCTCCAATCGCAGGCGCCTTAGGCGCACTCCACTGGCCGTTTTTTTTGGCTTCCTCTATTTTCTTCCTGCCATAATCGGTCATGATGCCCTGCTTCTCCAGCTTTTCTGCCAGCGCTTTATTCTTTTCCGACCACTTGCTGTTTTCCCTGCGCTTCGCAAAATACTTCTTGTAGCTTTTCTCGTCAATGCTCTGCATCTGTCCGTCGATCCAGCCAAAGCACAGAGCCTCCTCCAGCGCCTCCCCGGCCTTTACCGTCCTGGGGCCGCCGGCCTTGCCGAACAACAGCCAGCAGCCCTCGTCCGTCAGGCAGTTTTCATTCAGCCATTTCCTGAAGTCCTCCCTGTTTAAAAACTCCAACATCTCACTCATCACAAATCCTCCCTCTCTCCATTTTATTTTATAGGAATAAATATTTTCACCTCATTATCCGGAGCATCCAGTGAGCTTACTTCTCGCTCATATTGTTCAAAATCCTCCCGATCGTCCAGTTCCTCTTTCGATGCCGGCAGCCATGTCCCAAAAATATACTGATACGTTTTATACAGATTCGCCAAATCCCCACGATGGGTAAAGGCTGCGTACCGTCCGGCGCACAACGTTTTCCCGGCCATCCCCGGGGGCAGATTATTAAAATCCCTTGCCCGGCTGCCCACCATGACCGAAAATGATACATCTCCGTCTTTTGTATATGAAGTCCGCTGTGTTTCGCAGATACAGTACCTGGTACGCTCCAAACCAAAATTCCCCTCATCCAGCGCCAGAAACTGCTCCCATAGTCCCGGCAGCCGGTTGTCGAAAAGGGAGGTCGTTCCCCTGATGCCGGCCGCTTTCGTCTCTTCCATCAAAACTATCTCCGGCTCCCTGGAAATGTTATTTGCAATATGGCAGATATCCCCTGGCGTCAGTTTTCTCTTGGCATTCATCATTAAATCAGCCCCCGCCTTCCGGTACTCCACCGGACTGCTTGCAAAGACGGCCTTAAAGGCCCTGCTGAATGCCTCCGCCGATTCAAATCCGCTTTCAAGCGCAATGTCAATCACCCTCCTGTCGGTATGTAGAAGTTTTTCGGATGCCTTGTACAGTCTGCGCCTCACGATATAGCGGCCCACCGGCTCGCCTAATACGGAAGAAAAAAGACGCGTCATATAATAGTAGGAATATCCTGTTTCCCTCGACACATCGTTTAAACCGATATGCTCGTCCAAATGCATTTCAATATATTCAATCGCCTTTTCTAAAGGGGATAGTTCTTTCATGCCTCACCTCCAGGTGAATATGAGTCTCCGACGGATTTTAGCGCCCGGCTTTCTGCGGTGAACGCAGATCCGGCATGCGCAGATATAATGTCCAGTTGTGCACATTATGTCAGATTCACTTCGTGAATATGAGTCTCCGACGGATTTTAGCGCCCGGCTTTCTGCGGTGGACGCAGAATCCGGTATGCGCAGATATAATGTCCAGTTGTGCACATTATATCATATTGCCTCTTATCACTCTATTACCAAAAATAAGCAAAAAATATCATGAATGGGGGCCGTGTATCTGATATGATGTTATGCGGACGTTGTGAGCGGTTATGAACTGCACAGATATTCCTGTCTGTGGAGCAAAGGAGGGAAACTATGGAAGAAACTATCAGAACCGGGGAGAACGCTCCCCTTGCAGACCGGATTTTTATTGCATGGAGAGTCGGATATCCTGGCATTGCCGCAGCCACGGAAAAAAACAAACAGAAAGAGGTGTAACCATATGGACGACATCATAATACAGGGACTTACCCAAAATAACCTGAAACACGTTTCCTTCCGGATTCCCAAAGAGAAAATCACTGTTTTTACGGGAGTGTCCGGTTCCGGCAAATCCAGTATTGTTTTTGATACCATAGCCGCCGAATCACAGCGGCAGATGAGCGCCACGTATCCTGCATTTGTGCGCTCAAGACTGCCGAAGTATCCTAAACCGGCCGTGGAGCGAATCGACAATCTGACCGCCTCCGTTGTGGTCGATCAGTCCCCGCTGAGCGGCAACGCACGCTCAACGGCGGGAACCATAAGCGGACTCTATTCCAGCCTGCGCCTGCTGTTCTCAAGAATAGGGACTCCCTATGCGGGCACGGCCTCCTGTTTTTCCTTTAACGATCCGGCCGGGATGTGCAAAACGTGTTCCGGCCTTGGAAAAATCCCCCGGGTGGATATCGGCTCCATCCTGGATTCCAATAAATCCTGGAATGAGGGATGTGTACATGATTCTCTTTATTCTCCCGGCTCATGGTACTGGAGACAGTACGCCGAATCCGGCCTGTTTGATCTTGATAAGCCTGTTAAGGAATATTCAAAAGAGGAATATACTCTCCTTCTTTACGGTTCCCGGAACGGCACAGGAAAACCGGAAAATCCGAAGGTAACCGGGATATTCCATAAGTACACAAAGACGCTCCTGAACCGCGATATCAGCGATAAGAGCCGGCATACAAAGATAAAATCACAGAACCTGACCGTCTGGACGGAGTGCGGCAAATGCCACGGAAAACGGCTGAACGAAGCCGCCCTGAACTGCAAAATAAACGGATATTCTATCGCGGACATGTGCGGGATGGAACTGACACAGCTTCGTGACAGCCTGTCACATATTGACGGACCGGCCGCAGCTTTGCTGGTCCATACTCTCATTGAAGGTCTGGACCGAATGATAGAAATCGGCCTGCCGTATCTTCATTTAAACAGGGAAACCCCATCCCTCTCCGGCGGGGAGGCGCAGCGGCTTAAATTAGTCCGGTATATGGGCAGCAGCCTGACCGGACTAACCTATATTTTCGATGAGCCAAGCGCCGGAATGCATCCCCGTGACGTCTACCGCATGAACAACCTGCTCCGGCAGCTACGTGACAAGGGCAACACTGTGCTTGTCGTTGAACATGACAGGGATGTAATTTCTATCGCAGATTATATCATAGATGTGGGGCCCCTGGCAGGACAAAACGGCGGTGAGATCGTATTTTCCGGCAGCTATCAGGAATTGCTCCGCTCCGACACTCTGACGGGACGAGCCATGCTTCACTCCCTTCCCATCAAACAGAATCCCCGACGGCAGACGGGGAGCCTGCCAGTCCGGAACGCCTGTCTGCACAATTTAAAGCATGTGAATGTGGATATCCCGCTGGGGATTATGACCGTTGTAACAGGCGTTGCCGGTTCCGGAAAAAGCACCCTGATCTCCCGGATATTTGCCGGTCAATATGAAAATGACATCGTGATGGTGGACCAGGGACCCATCACGGCGACGAACCGCTCCACTCCCGCCTCCTATCTCGGTTTTTTTGATGCAATCCGAAGGCTGCTGGCAAGAGAAAACGGCAGGCCGGACGGGCTGTTCAGCTTCAACTCCACCGGAGCCTGCCCGGTATGCGGCGGCCGGGGCGTCATCGTGACCGAGCTTGCATTCATGGATCCTGTCGTGACGGAGTGCGAGGCCTGCAGCGGATTGCGGTATAACGAGGAGGCCCTTTCCTGCACCTACAAGGGGAAAAATATTGTAGAGCTGCTCAGCATGACCGCATCACAGGCCATGGAAGTGTTTGATGATGCAAAAATCAGGAAGCACCTGAAGGTCATGCAGCAGGTCGGCTTATCCTACCTGACGCTCGGCCAGCCACTCAGCACCCTGTCCGGAGGGGAACGCCAGAGAATCAAACTGGCAAAGCACCTTGGGAAAAAGGGCGGCATCTTTGTTCTGGACGAGCCGACCACCGGACTGCATATGTCGGATATCGAGAATCTGTTAAAGCTGTTCGATACGATTGTCTCCCGGGGAAATACACTGATTGTAATTGAGCACAATCTTGACGTAATAAAACAGGCGGATTGGATCATTGATATCGGCCCCGACGGAGGCAAAAACGGCGGCAAGGTGGTGTTCACCGGTACTCCCGCCGAAATGGCGATGACTGGGGAAACGCTTACGGCGGACAGCCTTCGGGCATCACTTAACTAAAAGCGGAGCCGATAACCTGCGCGCCCCGCCACCGGGCATCGCCTTCAACAACAAAGCAGGGAAGAATCTCCGCTATGGAATTCTTCCCTGCTCACCTGTCATAATCCGTACCTGTCCGGGACACTGCTTTCCTGACAGATACAGTATTTTTTTCTTATTACTATTCTTTCTATCATTCTTTATAT
>CATWBR010000383.1 GCA_958349075.1 uncultured Clostridium sp. | reverse complement strand
GTATAAAAAACTGGATTCACCGGCGTCCTCATTTCCCGATTACATTTGCTATTTGAGTCCCGTCCGTATATAATACTTATATCGTATTTTAAGAAACGGAGGAGTACAAAGATGGATTTTACTTATAGCCCTAACCGAATTTCCCTGCAGGGTGAAGATGAGCAGATGCTCGCCGAGGTGACCTTCCCGGATGTTGATGAAAATACCGTGGATATCAACCACACCTTTGTTGATCCGTCCCTCAGGGGGCAGAATGTAGCGGACAGCCTGATGGGCGCTGCCGCAGCACATCTGCTCGCCGAAGACAAGAAAGCGGTGCTGACCTGCTCCTACGCCGTAAAATGGTTTGGAAAACATCCTGAATACGGCAACATTCTGAAATAGGACTGCCACCGGTAAACAG
Source organism: uncultured Clostridium sp. (assembly GCA_958349075.1). Taxonomy (GTDB): domain Bacteria; phylum Bacillota; class Clostridia; order Lachnospirales; family Lachnospiraceae; genus Otoolea. The sequence goes on along the minus strand of CATWBR010000383.1, from coordinate 4,068 downwards.
CCAAGAAGCAGACAGTTGGAAACGTAATCTTACATTTCCAACTGTCTGCTTCGTTACGGCTGATGATCAGTTTTTCTACTTGAACACTACCGGTTCTTCCATAAACGGCATCTTCACCACAATAAACGGGAAGGATGCCTCCGGACCTGTCTGCTCCTGTTTTTCCGGTCCCTTCAGCTCAGTCCTGATCGTGATGGAGTTTTCCGTCAGATACAGCTCCGGAACGGCAATACTGTATCCACCCGACTTCTGCTCACCATACCCGGCTGCTATGTACAGATCCTGCCCACCCGAATATGTCAGTCTGAAAGGTTCCTTTTTCTTCTGCTCGATTATCTCCTGAAGCTCCTGCGGTATCTCGTTTTGACCAACTACCGTGAATTCCAGATCACGGACTTTCTCCTCTTCCTTCTCACCGCCGCATCCGGCCATCAGAGCGGCTGACAGAAAGAGCGCTGCGGCCAAAATGATGCCATACCGCTTACCACTCAGAATTTTTCCCATAAAAAAGCTCCCTGTTCTTTTGGTTACTATCATTCTATTAGGAAGCTTTTCTTTTTATTACCTTTTCGTCCCCAAAGCAGGCTTTCCCCTGCGCCCCTTACAGACCGAAAGGCCGCGCACCCTGCCGGTGCACAGCCTTTCAAAATTTACGCTATGTGATGTGCCTATTTTCTGCTGCATGCCTGAAGCTGATGCTGATATTTTTCCTTTGTAGCCATGCCTCCCCTGATGTGGCGTTCGGCCTTATTGATATCCAGAACCACCCTGGCCTGAGCTGCCAGAGAGGGATTGATATGCTCCAGGCGATCAGTAACATCCTTATGTACCGTTGACTTCGAAATCCCAAATTTCCTTGCCGTCTGACGCACTGTTGCATTGTAATCAATGATGTAATTCGCTATAGCTACCGCCCGCTCTTCAATATATTCTTTCAAAAGGTTGCCCCCTGAAATCATTGTTTTTACAATGTATGCAGGGTCTTAGCCAAGTATGAATACACAGATACTAATTATTAGCACTTCTTTTTACATGGACTGAATGCAGCTATTTTTCAAACACAACCCTGCCGTCCATCATGGTCATTACAACAGCACATTTCAGGATATCATCGGGCTCCAGCTCAAACAGATTCCTGTCTATTACGATAATATCCGCATATTTTCCCGGCTCCAGCGTGCCCAGCTCATCCTCCCGGTCGTACGTATTGGCCGCATCGATGGTATATGCCTTCAGGGTTTCCTCAAGAGTCAAGCATTCCCATGGATTATGGCTGGCCGGACTGCCGTCCAGGTTCTTTCTGGTCACCGCCGCATAGATGGTCGGGAAGGGGTCGAAACCAACAACCGGATAATCCGTGCCGAATGCCAATTTTCCTCCTGCATCCAGGATGCTTCTGAACGCCCATTCATATTTAACGCGCTCTTCTCCCATCCTCAGGATCTGCTCATCCGCATCCAGCAAAAGATGCATCGGCTGCATGGAAGGAATTACATCCAGTTCCTTAAATCGTCCTATATCGTCCGGATTAATATTTTCTATATGTTCCACTGCATTTTTCAGATGAAGTTCACCATTTGCCCTGATAGAGCCTTCATATAAATCGAGTGCCATCCTCACAGCGCCATCCGAGATGCAATGGATTCTCACCTGGAATCCGGCCGCATTTGCCGCATTGACCGACAACTGCATCTCCTCCTTAGGCACCAGCGGAACTCCAATTCCGCGGCAGCCCGGCTTATCGCTGTACGGTTCAAGCGTCAGCGCCGTATATGTTGAGGCCACTCCATCAATAAACCCTTTAATACCCTGTATCCTGAGTTTGGGGGAGTGGAACTCCTTCTTATATTCCAGCGCCTTGGAAAAATCGGTATAACCGGCAAGTTTTGTATACAGATGGAGCCTGGCCGTCAGTTCTCCTTCATCCTCCAGTTCCTTTATAATACGGAAATTTCTGAGCGTCTTGTCCGTATAATCATTTGCCGTCATCTCACTGATTGTCGTAATTCCGCAGGATGCAATTTCTTTCAGGAAGTCTCTGTGCACCTCTTTCATTTGCTCTTTTGGAAGTTCCATCACCTTATCCATAGCAGGCTGATATGCCTCTGGTTCAAATAAAAGGCCGCTCAGTTCCCCATTTTCAAAGGTACCTACTTCACCGCTCTTGATCGGCATGCCGGCATAGATTCCGGCCTCCTCAAGCGCCTTTGTATTACACCAGATTGTATGGATGTCTGCGCTGAGAAGATATACGGGCCGATCCGAAATAACCGCGTCGATGGAGCGCTTGTCCGGAAGCGGCGCATTCCCCCAGTAGGACGGGAACCACCCAAGACCGATAATTCTTATCTCATCAGGGTTTTCATCTGCAAATGTTTTGATCATGGCAATACATTCCGCCTCTGATTTTGAATTGGTAATTTCCGTACAGACATGTTTGCTGCCAAACATTCCTCCCATAAAATAGTGGACATGTGCATCTACAAAGCCGGGCATTATCATCTGATCCCCGTAATCGACAACCTGTGTATTTTCCCCCACGCATCCGGGAACCTCATCTCCCCGGACCACTGCAAGAATTCTGTTTCCTTTTACCGCAACAGCTCCCGCAAAAGGTCTGCTCCCTTTACAGTCGTAGACTGCCCTGCTTTTTAATAATCTATCTGCAAATTCCATATTTTCTCCTTTCCGCACTTATCCAATAAAACCTGCTACTGTAAAAAGAATGGCTGCAATCACTGCTCCCGTCAAGACATACGGCGCAATGGCCTTAATTTGGTTAACATTGGGTACTCCCGTACCGGCAGCCGTCATGAATACCGCATCCGAGTAAAAACAAAACTGGCTTCCGAATGCAATTCCCGACATAATGGCTGCGATAATCAGCGAGGGGTTCATTCCGAAATTCAGTGCCATCGGCACAAATATCGGAGCTACGATTACCACCAGAGGCCAGAAGCTTCCCGATGCAAACGCAATAAATGCAACGAGCAGGAATGCGATAACCGGTAAGACCGTTGCCGGTATCAACGCCCCCAGAATATCGATCATGTATTCCGAAAAGCCCAGATTTGTATTCACAGCCGTCATCATGAACGCCAGAGCCACGACAAAACTTACGCTGGCCATGGAATAAATTCCGTTAAATGCAGTTTCGATAAACTCTTTCGGGGACATGATTTTCTGGCCGATATACAGTACTGCCTGAGCAGCCAGCGCTGCCAGAAGGCCGTGAATCAATTCATTATCACATAAGATCATCGTGACAATCAGCACAAGCATTGGAAGCAGAAAATTAACCGGTGAAGACGGAACCACCCCGTCGGCCTCCTCCGCCCTTGCCTCATCGGAGGGCACCAGTGTTGAACCGCCTGCCGCCACTCTGTCATATGCCTCCTTCATTCCTCCCAGTTTTGGAAGCAGCTCATAGCCGAATAAAAGGCAGATAATCAGTGCGACTATCGGATAAAACATAAATGGAAGAGCCTTCACATAATCGGAAAATTCCAATCCATAATCCTTGAAAACACCGATTCCAAATGCTGCCCAACTGCTGAACGGAATCAGTACGCAGACGCAGGATCCGGTACAGTTGACCGTGTATGCCAGGTGTTCCCTCGGCACCTTGTATTCATCCGTTATATTTTTCATCGCGGAAGATACTGCCAGTGCGTTTAAATAGTCATCGATAAAAACGATTACGCCGAGAATCCAGGTAAATAATAAGGCTCTGTCTTTGGTGCTCGCCGCTTTCCGAATCATATTTCTAAATCCCAGCATTGCACCGGATTTTTCCAGCAGCGCAATAAGCGCGCCGGAACCTACGAGAATCAGCAGAATGAACTGGAAAGAACCATTTGCCAAGGCTTCATACATAATGTTGATATAGCCCGTAAAAAATCCTTTCCCATACAAAATGACTGCGCCGATAAATGATGAAAGTAACAGCATTTCCGGCATTTTTCTGGTAACTGTGGCCCCCACCAGCAATACTACGATTGGGATACACGATAAGATACCAAACCCCATACAAATACCTCCTCTTTTTTTCCCTGCTCATATTGCAAC